>NZ_AP018400.1:1822500-2090539 GCF_003609975.1 Streptococcus ruminantium | reverse complement strand
CATTTGAATTTTATTTTTGCTTATGACTAAAGTATTTTGTAACGTCTCAATTATAGTCTCTATTTATTTCTTATTATATTTAGAATACACACTTCTAAACTTATTCCTTTAGGAAGGAGTGCAATTTTCTCCCCATAGTTTTGGTTCATCAGGAAATATATTATCATGTGTCTTAAAATAATACTCTCTCACTACTTCAACCCACTTATTTATCATATTAGCCGCCAACAATGCATCACTGGAAGGGTATAAAGTTAAAAATAGGGTTGTAAGTTGTGCTAAAGTAATAGCCGAATGTTCACCTGGAGTCGTTAAACCAAAATCTGTGCGCCCGACAGTATTTTAAACTGTTGATAATTCTTTCAAATTCATCTAGATTATCAAAATGAATCCGAATCTCCCCTTTCCCATTTTTTTTCTGGAGAATTTTTGTAGTTGTTCCAAGATGCTGGCTAATAATGACCTCTTGTTCTTTTAAAAATGGATTGTTCTGTCTAACTTGTTTCTTCTTTTTATTGGACAATACTTTTTCAAGCGCGTGCACACTTAAATCTTTTTCTAAAATGATTTGAATCCATTCAGCTTGTTTTTCCTCGGAAAGTGAGAGCAATTGTCGCGCGTGCCCCTGTGAAATTTTTCCTTCTTCTACAGCTTTTTTTGTTTGAGTGGATAAGTTTAAGAGTCGCAATATATTACTGACATAAGGTCTTGATTTTCCCATAATTTGGGCAATTTTATCATGTGTCAATCCTTTATTTATCAAATTATTATAAGATTGCGCCTCTTCAATAGGATTTAAATCTGAGCGTTGTAGGTTTTCTATAATTGCCTGACGGAGTAAATCATCATCAGTTAAATCTTTTACAACGGCCGGTATTTCAGTTAGACCAGCTAATTGACTGGCGCGTAATCTTCTTTCTCCAGCCAATAATTCGTATCCAATAACGGACGATTTTCTTACAATAATCGGTTGAATCAATCCATTTTCTCTGATAGATTGCGCTAATTCAGCCAGTTTGATTTCATCAAAATGAACTCTTGGTTGATAGGGATTTGGATGTATCTCTGAAATATTTAGGGTACGTAATTCTTCCATATGAGCTTATTTTAACAAAAAAATCTATACTTTACAATTGTGTAAAGTATAGATTGTAAATTATTGACTGAGTTGCTCCGTAGAATGTGTCAACTTGATGTCAACTGTTTGCTTTTTATTGTTACGATAGTAGGTAACCTTAATCGTATCACCAATTTTATGCTTGTAGAGGATACTTTGAAGATCGCTCTTATTTTGAACAGCTTCACCGTTAATCTCAGTGATAACATCAAAGGTTTCAAGTTTTCCATCAGCAGGTAACCCCTTCTGCGTTGAAACAACTACAACACCAGATGTTAATTTGGTATCTGATAATCCAGCTTTTTCTAATTGTCCAGTTGACAAATCTGTCAAATTGACTAGTTGGAAACCGAGAGCAGGTCGGATAACTTTACCATTTTTCTCAATTTGATTGATAATAGCTACTACATCATTAGCAGGAATAGCAAAGCCCATCCCTTCTATAGCAACACCGGATCTCGATGTACTCTTTTTACTTGAATTGATCCCCACAACTTGTCCTTTAATATTTATCAGTGGACCACCTGAATTACCTGGGTTAATGGCTGCATCTGTTTGGATAGCGTTGGTAGAGATAGTTTGTCCATCTTCTGATTGTGAGGTGATAGTTCTACTCAAACTAGAAATAATACCTTGTGTAACAGTATTAGCATAGACACTACCAAGTGGGCTACCGATAGCGATAGCAGGTTCACCGACCTTGATAGTATTGGAGTTAGCAAATTCGGCAACAGTAGTGACCTTATCAGCAGGAATCCTTATTACAGCTATGTCAGAATAAGTGTCAGAACCAACAAGTTCTCCTCTGACCTTTTCTCCTGAAGTTAGAAGAATATCTATTTTTTCTGCGTTATTGATAACATGCGTATTGGTAACAACGTAGGCATATTTATCGTCTTTTTTATAGATAACACCCGAACCTTCTCCAGCTACTACAGGTTCATCCGGTGTATCAATATTTCCGAAGATGGAGCGTAGGCTATTGTTTGCTGATTTTTGATAGTTAATTACTGAAACAACAGCATTTTGCACCTTTTCTACTGCTTTTGTAGTAGAGGTCTCATTATTGTATTGCACCTTGCTGACATTTGTAATAGTAGAATTTGCCTGTTGTTGTGCTTGTGGTTGAAAGAAAGAGGCAGTCATGAAAGAACCAACTAAACCACCCAAAAGACCAACAGCAAACAGAATAGTAAATTTCAAATATTTTTTCATACAAGAATTCCTACCAATTTCTTTATTTTTTCCTAAGATTACTCCTACTTTCTTAATTATAACTTAAAGTTTCTAAAAATCAATCCACAAACTGTGGATAACTATTGAATAATGTGAAAAAAAGTCAGTTATTATCTCATTTTCTAAAAATATTTTCAGTCAAGTTATTGTGGATATGTTACAATAATTTTATGAAAATAAAATTGATTACTGTTGGAAAATTGAAAGAAAAATATCTTAAAGATGGTATTGCAGAGTACAGCAAACGTTTGGGACGTTTCACTAAGTTGGAGTTGATTGAACTTCCAGATGAGAAAACACCAGATAGAGCTAGTCAAGCGGAAAATGAACAAATTTTGAAAAAAGAATCTGATCGAATCATGACTAGGATTGGGGAACGAGACTTTGTTATTGCTTTGGCGATAGAGGGACAGCAGTTTCCTTCTGAGGAATTTAGTAAAAAATTATCTGATATTGTGATAAATGGTTATTCAGATATAGCTTTTATTATCGGTGGCAGTCTAGGGTTAGATTTAAATGTCAAAAAAAGAGCCAATTTATTGATGAGTTTCGGAAAACTAACGCTCCCACATCAATTGATGAAATTGGTTCTCATAGAGCAAATTTATCGTGCTTTTATGATCCAACAAGGAAGCCCCTATCATAAATAGTTTCACGTGAAACAAGGAGTTAATATGAATCAAAAAGATTATCGTATTTTTGAGGGTTTACGCATAGCTTGTTCCTTGACCTTTATTAGTGGTTATCTAAATGCTTTCACTTTTGTGACTCAGGGTGGACGTTTTGCTGGTGTACAATCAGGGAATGTTATTTCTCTTGCTTATTTTTTAGCTAGAGGTGACTTTGTGCAAGTAGTGAATTTTTGTATTCCTATTTTATTTTTTGTATTTGGACAATTTTTTACCTATCTAGCTAGAAAATATTTTGAAAAACAATCGTGGTTCTGGCATTTTGGTAGTAGTTTAATCATGCTACTGTTGATTCTTCTTACTATTGTTTTGTCGCCAATTATGCCTCCTCCATTTACAATTGCCAGTCTTGCTTTTGTAGCTTCCATTCAGGTAGAAACATTTAGGAGATTACGTGGTGCTCCCTATGCTAATGTTATGATGACAGGCAATGTAAAAAATGCGGCCTACCTTTGGTTTAAAGGGACGATGGAAAGGGATCCTGAACTAAAAAAAACTGGTAGGAATATCCTATTTACCATCATAGGATTTATGCTAGGGGTTATCGTATCCACTCACTTATCTATCCAACTAAAAGAGTATGCACTCATTGGACTTATTCTACCGGTTCTATATATCAATTATAAATTGTGGCAAGAAAAAAAGACCTACCAGAGGTAGGACTAGATGATTCCAGCAGGATTCGAACCTGCGACCGTTCGCTTAGAAGGCGAATGCTCTATCCAGCTGAGCTATGGAACCATACTCTAACCTCCCTTATTGTACATTAAACAACGAGTTCTGTCAATACGGTAAAATTTTGAAAAATGTGTTGACAAAAAAAGACCCGTGTATTATACTAGTTATTGTTCCAAAGATGGTCCGTTGGTCAAGGGGTTAAGACACCGCCTTTTCACGGCGGTAACACGGGTTCGAATCCCGTACGGACTATTCTTTCCGCCATAGCTCAGTTGGTAGAGCGCATGACTGTTAATCATGATGTCACAGGTTCGAGCCCTGTTGGCGGAGTAAATAAAGTGTAGGAGACCTTGAGAAATCAAGGTTTTCTTTATTTTCAAGTAACAGTAAAAAAAACCGAGGAAATTAACTTTCTCGGTTTTTGAAATACTTTCGTTTGAGCAACTGATAGACAATAAAGGTGGAGCTTGCGCAACAAGAGATAAGAAGCCCTAAATGAAATCCTTGAGGGATAAAGGTCATCACTACCTTTGTCTGACCGGGTTTTACATCTAGTTTCATCAAACCATTCTGAGCCTTTTGAATGTTAGCTGTTTGACCATCAATGGTTGCTCTCCAACCTTTATCATAAGGCAAAGTAAAGAGTAGTGAGGCTTCTTTTTCAGTTTTAAAATCAACAATCACATTATTTTTATTTGTTTTTACAGCTACATTTTTCTCTTTTAGGCTTGCCATTGCGTGTTGAAAGGCAGTCAAGTCTAATCTGTAAAATTGTGGTCTATCAAATGATACTTGATTATTTTCTGGGAAGTAAATGTTCACTTGTACCTGCGTTTCAGTATCAAAATTTCCTATGTTAAAGAAAGAAAAGGTATTATCAAGTGTAAACTCACTTGACTGATTATTGACAGTAATGACAACTTTTTTATGATTCTCATTTGCTAAAGTTAGTTTAGGTAAATTTAAATATACTTGGCTATTTGCAGGAACTGTCAATGTATAACTGGCTTGAGCTGCATTTTCATCATCTTTCTTATTAACTGTTATTCTATCACTAAGTTCAGTTGTATTTTGTGAGGAAATGCTAGTAAGGGAGTGATAGTATTTTTGAGAAAGCCCTGTAATTTGATTGAGAAACTTGGCTTGATTGTCAAGTGTTAAATTAGTAAAGTTTACATCTTTGTAAACTCCTTCAGTCAACATTGCTAATTCTTGATGAAAACGATTTTCATAGATACCGATGTTATCCTTACTCTGATGCAGCATAAAACCAAATTTATTTGGGTCGGATGTGGCTAGATTGTACTTGATTCCAAATAGACTATCTGCAATAATAGTATTATTTTGATAACGGAGATTTAGATTGGTACCATCTGAGCGGAAGCCCAGTTTGTCTAATACCGAGCTAGAAGCTCGATTTCGGATTGACGAAAATTGAGAAATACCATTGTAATTAAATTTCATGCTGTCATTACCAGTTTGTGGCAACAGTCGCTCAGTGCGATAGAAAGAGTTATTGAAAGCTTTAGTTGATTTTACAAGACTGTCAATATTCGTTAATTTTTCTTCATAGTTTGAACGACTAGGAAAATGCCATTCATCAGATAAGCCCTGAACTTGATAGTGAGTATGCAGTCCAATTTCTAAGGTGCTAAAAGCCAGAAGAGCTATGTTAATCCATTTAGATGATTTGTAGCTTATGATGGTTACAAAAAGAATGAGATAGGCTACTAGAAATTCTAGTGTCAATAGGAAGTTTACATCCTTTAAAAAATCGTAATGATTCCTAAAGAGGTACGTTGCTAGAAAACCTACAAAAAGTAGAGAAATTATCAAGAGAATTGATTTAAATTTTAGTTGGTCTAAGCGTACTAAGGTCTCTGCTGCTAAATAGATAAGCGAAGTTGAGAGTACCCAGGCATATCGATAGAGAAACATATTTGGCGCATGCATACCTTGCCAAAATAGATTGAGTGGTTGGAAATAAAAACTTGCGATAATAAAGATAAAAAGTAGGGCATAGGAGAGCTTGATTGTCCATTTTACTTTTGTTAGTGTAAAGAATAGAAGCGCCAGTATGAGTGGTACTAGACCTACTGAAATCATGGGTATAGATCCGAATTTTGTTGTATCGAAGCTACCTACTAAATTTTTAGCAAAAAAGTCTAAGTACCAAGAGTCGTCAGTTTTGAGATTGACAATCTTTGTAAAGGTCTCTCCATGAGTTTTTAAATCTAAATAAGTTGGAAGCAGCATGAACATACTACTTAAAGCAGATAGAATTGACACGGTGGTAAAGGTGATAAAGGTTTTTATTTTCCCAGTCTTCAACCAAGAAATCTGGACTAATGTCCATAGTGTCAGAAAAATAGCAGCCATGTAACCAAAATAGTAATTTTGGACAAATAAACAGGTCAGAGAAATGTAGTAAATAATTTGCCCTTTTCCTGTTATTAGTTTATGTAGGCCAAGTAGGATGATGGGGATAAGAATAAAAACATCTAACCAGCTACTAATTTCCAATTGGCTTGTAGCAAAACTCATCAAGGAGAAGCTGGTAGCAAGTAAGATTGCCCATCCATTTTTTAGATTGGAATGAATTCCTTTTAAACTAGTAAAAGTTGACAAACCTGTCAATCCAAACTTGACAATAGTGAAAAGATAAAGGGCATCTGGCATGGATTGTAAATTAAAGAAGAAAGCCAAAGGAGATAGAAACGATCCTAAATAGTAGGAAGAGAGGGCGTAAAAATTAAGCCCTAAACCACTTGTAAAAGTATAAAATAAGGAACCGTCTCCGTGTAAAATGTTTCGCAAGGTCTGGTTGAAAATAACATATTGATGAAAGCTATCGCTTGCCAATATAGTTGTATCGCTGCCCCACCATATTCCCTGGATTGATAAGGTGATTGAAATGATAGTTAGTGGTACAATGAATGATAGAATATAATAAAAGGGTTGGTTAGTAAATAATTTTTTCATAGGCTTAAAAGAAAAGGCGATTCAATCGCCTTTTTATTATACTTTCCAAAGTTCTTGTACTTTAGCTTGTACTTCAGCATTTTCCAAGAATTCATCGTAGGTTTCATCAATACGGTCAATGACCCCATTCTTGGAAATAACGATAATGTGGTTAGCTAAAGTTTGAATAAATTCATGGTCGTGGCTAGCAAAGATAATTGATTCTTTGAAGGCTTTTAAACCATCGTTAAGACTTGAAATAGATTCCAAATCTAAGTGATTGGTTGGATCATCTAACACTAAGACATTGGACTTGAGGAGCATGAGTTTAGATAACATCACGCGCACCTTCTCTCCCCCCGACAAGACGTTTACAGGTTTGTTAACCTCATCACCTGAGAAGAGCATACGACCTAGGAAACCACGCAAGAAGGTATTGTCATCTTCTTCCTTGCTAGCAAATTGACGAAGCCAGTCAAGAATGGATTCATTTGTGTCAAAGTCACGAGTATTATCTTTTGGCAGATAGGATTGACTGGTAGTAATCCCCCATTTGACAGTTCCTTCGTATTCAATATCTCCCATGAGGGCACGAATCAAAGCAGTTGTTTGGATGTCATTTTGTCCAATGAGAGCTGTCTTATCACCTGGACGTAAGATAAAGCTGATATTATCCAAAATAGTTTCACCATCAATAACAACTTTTAAGTTTTCAACAGTTAAGAGGTCATTACCGATTTCGCGTTCGGATTTAAAATTGATAAATGGATATTTGCGGCTAGAAGGGATAATTTCTTCTAGTTCAATTTTATCTAGCATTTTCTTACGGGAAGTTGCTTGTTTGGATTTTGAGGCATTGGCAGAAAAACGGGCAACGAATTCTTGTAGTTCCTTAATTTTTTCTTCGGCTTTGGCATTGCGGTCAGCCTGTAGACGGGCTGCCAGCTCACTTGATTGTTTCCAAAAATCATAGTTACCAACGAAGATTTTGATTTTTCCAAAATCCAGATCGGCCATGTGTGTACATACTTTATTGAGGAAGTGGCGGTCGTGAGAAACAACGATAACGGTATTCTCGAAATCAATCAAGAAGTCCTCTAACCAGTTAATTGATTGAATATCCAGACCATTGGTTGGCTCGTCAAGGAGTAAGACATCCGGCTTGCCAAAGAGAGCCTTGGCTAAGAGAACTTTTACCTTCTCACCATTTGTCAGTTCACTCATATTTTGATAATGGAGTTCTTCCTTGATGTTCAAATTTTGAAGTAATTGTGAAGCCTCACTCTCTGCTTCCCAACCACCAAGCTCAGCAAATTCGCCTTCTAATTCTGCAGCGCGCACACCATCCTCGTCAGAAAAATCTTCCTTCATATAGATGGCATCTTTTTCTTTCATGATATTATAAAGTCGTTCATTTCCCATGATAACAACATCAATCACGCGCTCTTCTTCGTAGTCAAAGTGATTCTGACGGAGAACGGACAATCGTTCATCCGGTCCAAGGGAGATGTGACCGGTAGTTGGTTCAATATCACCTGCTAAAATTTTCAAGAAAGTTGATTTACCTGCACCGTTGGCACCAATCAATCCATAAGTGTTTCCGGCTGTAAACTTAATATTGACATCATCGAATAGTTTGCGGTCGCTAAAGCGAAGCGATACATCTGATACTGTAAGCATAGTTTCTCCTATATTTCTGTCTGTTAATTTTATTGTACTAGAAAGAACTTGAATTTTCAATGAATTACATTGGGATCAAGATATCTTCATCATAATGTTTGTGATCTTTTTGGAGACTGAAACCACGACCATGAACTTGACTGGCAGGCATAACTACCATAAAGGCTGTTTCATCAATACCTAAAATAGCGGATTCAAGTTTCTGCATTTCGGGAATAGAGATCGTTGTCATGAGCATGCGCTTGTCAACTCCTGTAAATCCTCCGAGAACAGGAAACTCCGTCACGCCACGATCAGCTACTTTTGTGATATATTCTTTGATCTGCGGATAATTTTGAGAGATAATCATGACATTTCGTAACGACTCTGTTCCTGATATCATGCGATTGACAATATAGGTAATGGTCATAAGGGCAATGACTGAGTACATGACAGTATCGGGATCAAAAGCAATAAACCCAAGACCGACGATTATACCGTCAATGATTGCCATGGTCATTCCAAGCGAAAGGGGAGTATACTTATGGAGAAATTGAATGAGAATTCCAGTTCCTCCAGTTGAAGAGTTTCCAAGGAAAACCAATCCGAGTCCAAAGCCAATGATAATACCACCGAAAATAGCAGCAAGAAGAGGATTTTCTGTCAATTTCGGTAAACTAGCTGTCAACTTGATGCAAAGTGGGTAGACAACAGCACCGTAAACAGTTTTGACAAATACAGATTTTCCTAAGAAGAACCAGCAAATAACTAATAGGGGGATATTGCAATAGAGAACAAAATCGGAAGGGTTCCAGCCCAAAAGAGCATTAAGAGCTATTGCCAATCCTCCAACTCCTCCTGATACAATATTATTTCCTAGAAAAAAACTGTTGAATCCAATCGCCATAACGATAGAACCCAGTGTCACATAAGTAAAATCCTTTATACGTTCTTTCATATATCCTCCTTGTCGTCTGTTATAAAATGCAATCTCTATTATCCCTAATTTAGATCTTATCGTCAAGGTTTTACCAACTTGACTTTCTAATTTTTTGAGGTTATAATAAATATCAATCAGAATAGTAGTGAGAAGATGATTTTAAGAGAGCTTGTGGTTGGTGAAAACAAGTAAGAGTCGCTTACGAATGGGCTGATTTATCATGGAATCTGAACAAGATAAGAGGTTGATTAGCAAGGCCTTATAATGCAAAAAAAGATGTAGGCTTTCACGAGCTTATAAGTGAGGTGGCACCGTGTCTTTGACGCCCTCGCACAGTTTTCTGTGCGTGGCTTTTTATTTATTTAAAGAGGAGAATTGTATGACTAAACCTATCATTTTAACTGGAGACCGTCCAACGGGTAAATTGCATATTGGTCATTATGTTGGTTCGTTAAAAAACCGTGTTTTACTACAAGAAGCTGGACAACACGAACTCTTTGTTTTTTTGGCGGATCAGCAAGCTTTGACTGATCATGCTAAGGAGCCTCAAAAAATTGTTGAATCGGTTGGGAATGTCGCCCTGGATTATTTGGCAGCTGGTTTGGATCCGGTTAAAACAACGATTTTTATTCAGAGTCAAATTCCCGAGTTGGCTGAATTAACTATGTATTATATGAACTTGGTTTCAGTTGCTCGCTTGGAACGTAATCCTACTGTTAAGACAGAGATTGCTCAAAAAGGTTTTGGTGAAGGGATTCCAGCAGGATTCTTGGTATATCCAGTTTCTCAAGCAGCGGACATTACAGCTTTTAAAGCTAATTTTGTTCCCGTTGGTACCGATCAGAAACCAATGATTGAGCAGACACGTGAGCTTGTTCGCAGTTTTAATCACGCCTATGAGACGGATATTTTAATTGAACCGGAAGGAATTTATCCTGAAAATGAAGCGGCAGGTCGTCTGCCAGGTTTGGATGGGAATGCTAAAATGTCTAAATCTTTGGGAAATGGTATCTATTTAGCAGATGATATGGATACATTAAAGAAAAAAGTTATGTCCATGTATACAGATCCTCATCATATTCGTGTTGAAGATCCGGGTAGCATTGAGGGGAATATGGTTTTCCATTATTTAGATGTTTTTGGTCGTAAGGAAGATAGGCCTGAAATTGATGCTATGAAAGAACACTATCAACGTGGTGGTTTAGGAGATGTCAAAACAAAACGTTATCTACTAGAAATTTTAGAGCGTGAGTTGGGTCCTATTCGTGAGCGCCGTCTGGAGTTTGCTAAGGATATGGGACAAGTCTATACCATGTTGGAAGAGGGGAGTCGAAAGGCTCGTCAAGTTGCAGCAGTAACACTTGATCAGATCAAAACAGCGATGGGAATAAACTATTTTAAATAAGGTTGACAATAAAAGAGCAATGTTAAAAAAACGTTGCTTTTTTCATTCTATTTTTCACGAAGTGAAAACTAAACGTTCGATTTCATAGAGCAAAGTCGGATGGAATTTTCTGAATTTTTTTGAATAGCTATATTAAGGCGAATAATGTTTGACAAATGATTTCAAAATGTTATCATAAATAAAATGCAAATAGCAATATCGCTATAATTAAAAAGGAAAAGAGGAAGAAAATGTCAAACTGGGACACTAAATTTTTGAAAAAAGGTTTTACTTTTGATGATGTACTGCTTATTCCGGCAGAGAGTCATGTTTTACCGCATGATATTGATTTGAAAACGCAATTGGCATCAAATTTGACGCTCAATCTTCCGATTATTTCAGCAGCTATGGATACTGTGACAGATAGTAAGATGGCTATTGCTATGGCTCGTGCAGGTGGTCTGGGAGTCATCCATAAAAATATGTCTATCGCAGAGCAAGCAGATGAAATTCGCAAGGTAAAACGTTCTGAGAACGGTGTTATTATTGATCCTTTCTTTCTAACTCCTGAACATACAATCGCTGAGGCTGAAAAATTGATGGCAACTTACCGTATTTCTGGTGTACCAATTGTAGAAACAATGGAAAATCGTAAGTTGGTAGGTATCATCACTAACCGTGACATGCGTTTTATTTCTGATTATTCTCAGCCAATTTCGACAAATATGACTAGTGCTGAGTTGGTAACAGCTCCGGTTGGCACCGATCTTGCTACCGCTGAAGCTATTTTGCACAAGCATCGTATTGAAAAGTTACCGTTGGTTGACGAAAATGGTCGTCTATCTGGTTTGATTACCATAAAGGATATTGAAAAAGTGATTGAGTTTCCTCATGCTGCCAAAGATGAATTTGGTCGTCTTCTGGTTGCGGGGGCAGTTGGAGTTACTTCAGATACTTTTGAACGTGCAGAGGCTCTTTTTGAAGCTGGTGCAGATGCTATTGTTATTGATACAGCTCATGGTCATTCAGCCGGTGTGCTCCGTAAGATTAAAGAAATTCGTGACCATTTCCCAGACCGTACTTTAATCGCAGGAAATATTGCTACCGCAGAGGGTGCACGTGCTCTTTATGAAGCAGGTGTTGATGTTGTCAAGGTAGGTATCGGTCCAGGTTCTATTTGTACGACTCGCGTCATCGCTGGTGTTGGTGTTCCGCAGATTACAGCAATATATGATGCGGCTGGTGTTGCGCGTGAATATGGTAAGACTATTATTGCAGACGGTGGTATCAAATATTCTGGCGATATTGTCAAAGCGCTTGCTGCGGGGGGACATGCTGTTATGCTTGGTTCTATGTTTGCTGGAACGGATGAAGCACCAGGTGAAACAGAAATTTTCCAAGGTCGTAAATTTAAGACCTATCGTGGTATGGGTTCAATAGCAGCTATGAAACAAGGCTCAAAAGATCGCTATTTCCAAGCTTCGGTCAACGAAGCTAACAAGCTCGTTCCAGAAGGAATTGAGGGGCGTGTTGCCTATAAGGGATCAGTTGCTGATATGATTTTTCAAATGGTTGGTGGTCTCCGATCAGGTATGGGGTATGTTGGAGCTGGAAATCTAGCCGAATTGCACGAAAATGCTCAGTTTATCGAAATGTCAGGTGCTGGTCTGAAGGAAAGCCACCCACATGATGTTCAAATTACCAATGAAGCTCCAAACTATTCAGTACAATAATATCAAAAGAGTCTAAGATGGTAGTCTAAGACTCTTTTTGGTTTACGGATATTCTTTCATGATATAATAAAAGCGTCAATGTTGGTTATAAGATTGTATTTTTATGTAGGAGAAGAAAGCATGTACTTATTAGTATTTTTACAATCAGATAGGGAAATAAAAGTTGGATTGTTTGAAAATATACATCAAGGCAGAGAGTTTGTAAGACAAATACCGGGATATGTATTAGACGAACACTCGGAATTTATAAATGAATGTTTTAATCCTGCATTTTTGCCGGAATATTTGGAATTACATTATAATGGTCATATTGTTCCTATGACAAGGTTTATGTTTTTGGAGAATGAAAATGTCAGCATAATATGGGATGAATCAACTAATTTATCAGAGAATGGAAAAGGGACTATAGGTGGAAGTACAAGGGTAGATGCATATTCTATCAATAATGAAGAGGTATTTGACTATATATCGAAAAGAGAGGGAAATTATGGTCTTGTAAAGGCTTTTTTAGAAGAGCAAGGTTATCTAGTTGATAGGGCTTTCCTTGGTTCTGAAGACGGAGAGGCGATCCTGTACAAAAAAGAAAGAAATAGTACTTGGAAGTTTTTAGTTCACATGGATCCTAGTTTCGTTGCAGATGCTGATATTATCAAAAATATTTCTGAAGAAATTGAAGATTAAAAGGTAATGACGCGGTTAAGTGTGGTCTTGGTTTAAGAATAAATTAAATAGAATCCCTAGAACATCGGAATATTGATGTTTCTAAGGATTCTATTTTTATATGCTCTTAGCACATACATAGTAGAAAAATAGTTGATACATATCGATTGACAATCTTGTAAAGTTTGTTTACATGTTTTCTACTATTTTTCCGTTGTTGACACGGAAGATCTTTAAACTATCTGGGAGCTGTTGCAGATGATCCAGAGATGTTGTTGTGATAAATGTTTGAATGGTATCGGTAATGGTTTCAAGCAGTTTGAGTTGTCGACTGTTGTCTAACTCGCTCATAACGTCATCTAGAAGGAGGATAGGATATTCTTTGGTAACTTCTCTCATTAGTTCGATTTCAGCAAGCTTGAGTGAGAGAACTAAACTGCGATGCTGCCCTTGACTTCCATAATGAGCGTTCATGTCATTTATAAAAAAAGCTATATCGTCACGATGAGGTCCAACTCCGGTATTTTTTTTGAACAAGTCACGTTTACGACTTTTTTCTAACTCTGTCAAGAATTTATCAACTAGATTGACAGGTTCTGTAAAAGAGATTGACGACTGGTAATCAATCGTTAATTTTTCTTTATGATTAGAAATGTCTCTAACTTTCTCGTTACCAAATTTTTCTAGTTTTTTGAGAAAGTCTAAGCGATGCTGAATTACTCTACTGCCGTAATCAGCTAATTGGTGGTCTAAAACACTGAGAAAATCCATATCAATTTTTTCTGCCGCCTTCAGATAGGAATTTCTCTGCTTTAGAACGTGATGATAATTGGATAAGTCAGAGAGGTAGAGAGGCTTAATTTGTCCTAGTTCAACATCAATAAATTTTCGTCTCAGTGCAGGAGCTCCCTTAATTAACTGCAAATCTTCAGGGGCAAATAAGACGACATTCATTTGTCCAATGTAATTAGAGAGTTTAGCTTGTTTGAGATGGTTAATCTTTGTTACTCGCCCTTTTTCTGTCAAGTTGATGTCAAGTGGGATATTACCACTTGTGCGATGGAGTAAACCATGAATTGATAACTCTTTTTCTTGAAATTGTAATAAATCCTTGTCCGTCCGAGTGCGATGGCTGCGTGTTAGGGCTAAAAAATATATGGACTCTATAATATTAGTTTTTCCCTGGGCATTCTCCCCTAAAAAGATATTGAGTCCTTGATGAAACTCAATATCTAGTTGATTATAGTTGCGAAAGTGTTTTAGTTGTAATGTTTCTAGCCACATGGTTACATTCCTGGGAAGCGGACAGGCTTTCTTTCAGTTTTTTTGGATGTATTCTTAGAAGGCTTTGTCTGTTTCTTGAGTTTTTTATTATCTTGATTCAACTTTTTGACAATGGCAGCTACTCGCTCTTTTTCGGCCTGTTCTTCTTCATGCTGTTTTCTTTCTTCCAAGCTAGGAGAGACGACGGTGATGACAATTCCGTGATCTGGTAAAGAAATAGTATCTCCTAGACGAATTTTTTTACCCCGTCTTTTTTCTTCTTCGCCATTAAAGAGGACAGTGTTTTCTTCTAAGAATCTTTTAATGGCCCCACCAGAATGAAGAATCCCAGTTGTTTTTAATAAAGATTGTAAAGTAATATAGTCATCAAACAATTTAAAGTTCATAAGTCACCTCGTTACAGAATATTATATCACAAAATGGTATAATGGAAGGTACAATGTTTGAAAGAGGAAGATGATGAAACTACAAGAAGGAGTAAACCTGCATTTTATTGAGACAGATCAGTTTACAACGAATCGCATCCGTCTGCGTTTTGCAGCTGAAATGAATGAGGCAACAGTTGCGGGGAGAGTCTTGGTTGCTAATATTCTCGAGATGGGGAATCAAGACTTCCAAACTTCACGGTCTCTCCGTAGCCGATTAGCTGAGTTGTATGGGGCGCATTTTTCAACGTCTGTTGCTAAGCGTGGCCGAGTTCATTGTGTGGATCTGACGATTTCCTATGTTAACCCGAACTATTTACCGGATAATGAAGATATTACATCCGGTATTCTTGATTTTTTGTATTCTTGTTTATTTAAACCTCTTCAAAAAGGAAATGGCTTTGATGAGAAAGTTTTTGATGTTGAAAAAAGGAATCTCATCAGTCTCCTTGAAGCAGAGATAGAAGATAATTTTTATCATGCAGATGTTGAGATTAGCAAGCTTTTTTACAAAGATCCGGCTCTTCAGATTTCAAAAGTGGGGCGTATTGATTTGGTAGAAAAAGAAACGCCTGAGTCAACCTTCAAGATTTATCGCAATATGTTGCGAATGGATAAAATTGATATTTTTGTTTTAGGTCAAGTTGATCAACAATTAGTCCAAGAAAGATTGGAAAAATTTGGTTTTAATTATAGGAATCCAAAATTAGAGTTAGAATACCATCAAGAGTACTCTAACATCACTCGAGAAAAAATTGAACGGAAACAGGCAAGGCAGTCTATTTTAGAATTGGCTTATCATTTACCGGTCGTTTACAATGATGTCAACTTTCCGGCGTTAGTAGTGTTTAATGGTTTGTTTGGGGGATTTTCCCATTCAAAGCTATTTATGAATGTTCGTGAGAAGGAAAGTTTGGCTTACACAATCGGTAGTCAGCTCATGATTTTCTCAGGTTTGATGAAGGTCTATGCAGGAATCAATCGTGGTGACAGACTTAGAGCAATGAAATTGATTAGCAAGCAATTACTTGATTTAAAATGTGGTAAGTTTACAGAAGAGGAATTAGCATTGACGAAGAATATGTTGATTTATTCTGCGACCTTAGCTCAAGATGGACAAAATAATCTAATCGAACAACTTTATAATGAAGTGAGTTTGGAAAATAGAGGTTTAAATTGGTCAGAATGGATAGAGGCTATAAAGTCTGTGTCAATAGATGATGTTATTCGTGTGGGACAAATGGTTAATTTACAGGCTGTTTACTTCATGGAGGGAACCGGGGAATGAGACTGATAAAAAAAATATATCCGTATATGAAAGAGGCGGTCTATCATGCGAGACTTGACAATGGATTGACAGTTGCACTATTACCAAAAACAGACTTTCATGAGACCTATGGTATTCTAACTGCAAATTTTGGAGCCTTGCATACACAGATTCAATTGGTTAGTGGTGATAGTGTCCAATATCCAGCAGGCATTGCACATTTTCTGGAACATAAGCTTTTTGAAACAGAGAGTGAAGAAGATGTCATGAATGCATTTGCTAAATTGGGAGCGAGTGCTAATGCCTATACTAGTTTTAGACAAACTAGCTTTCTATTTTCTACGACTCAAGAGGTGCTAGCTTCTCTATCACTTCTACAATCCTTCGTTCGAGAGCCATATTTTACGGAGGAGAACGTGGAAAGAGAACAAGGAATTATTGAGCAAGAAATTGAAATGTATCGGGATGATGTGGAGTATCGTTTGTTCACGGGGATGCTAGCTTCACTCTATCCAGATACACCTTTGGCGCATGATATAGCTGGAACGACTGATTCAATCGCTGCGATTACTGTGGCTGATTTATATGAAAATTTTGAAATATTTTATCATCCAAGCAATATGAATTTATTTGTTATTGGAAATTTTGATGTCGATCAGGTTTGGAAACAAATTTCCAGCTATCAAGCAGCGCAGATGGATGAACAAGGTTTAGGCTTTGAGAAGGTGTCTATTCAGAAATTACCAGTCCGTCAGCACAACATAGAACACTTCGAGGTGATAATGCCAAAACTGGCTGTGGGGTTGAGAGGAAATGATGAGTTGGACATAAAAACTATTCAGAAATACCGATTGAGTTTGCAGCTTTTGTTTACTATGTTGTTTGGATGGACCTCAAAGCGTTATCAGCAACTTTATGAGGCGGGAAAAATTGATTCGTCCTTCCAGTTTCAGTTGGAGGTAACACCTGATTATCACTACTTCATTATCTCAAGTGATACACAGGAGCCTATTACGCTCTCTAGCCTGTTAATGAAGGCTATCCGGAATTTTGAAGATGATGAGGATGTGACAGAGGATCATCTACGATTGCTGAAAAATGAAATGTATGGTGATTTTATTCGTGGTTTAAATTCTTTAGAATTTACTGCTAATTATTTTGTTTCTCAGTATTCGGAATATGAAGATATTTTTGATCTGCCTCAGTTGATACATACCATCCAGTTGGACGATATAAAAGAAGCTGGTCGACGCTTTATTCGTCACTGTGATATGACAGATTTTACTATTTTTCCAAAATAAACAAATTTAACCCGTCGAAATTTTCCTAGAATTTTGTTAAAATGGTATATTGTATACGATGGACGATAGGAGGGGGTTTTATGAGACAAAAGAGTATAGGAGAAGTGCTCAGAACTGCACGAGAAGTCAGAGATTGGACATTGGTTGATTTGCAACGAATGACAAAAATCCAAGCAAAATACTTACAAGCACTCGAATATAATGATTTTGACTATATTGCAAATGAGGATGATGTTACTTCTATTTTAATAGCATATGCTGAGGCACTGGATTTAGATGCGGATGTCTTACTAGAAGCTTATGAAACCAACAGCTTAGTAAAGTACTATGAATACGGGGAAGAGGAAATTTGTTCTTCGGAGTTGAGAAGGAGTTACAAGGATCGCAAACGTAAGAAAAAATCTTACCTTCCTTTGATATATTTATTGCTTGCGACTAGTTTGATTATCATTTTTGTGACCTATATTGTATATAGCCGGCTTCAAAATCAAGCCAATCCTACCCTTCAAACGACATCTTATAGCGTGGTTGGGCAAGCTATTTCAAAGACTAGTACTGATTCTGAGAAGAGTATGGCTGAGTCTACATCTTCTAGCTCAACAGTTTCAAGTAGTTCCTCTATGGGAAATATAGCTATTTCAGGGTCAGGAGCACACATTGTAGCGACCATTACAAATGTCACCTATCCGTTAGAGATTGTTGTGTCGGTTAAGAATACAACAAGCTGGATTAGTCTATCTGGTACACCGCTGGCTGAGGGAGTAGTCCTATCGCCTGACAATCCAACAGTAACTACAAAGATTGAAAAAGGGGTGGCATCTGCCAATCTTGTATTGGGAGTTGTCAAGGGCACTGAGGTAACTGTAGGAGGACAAAAGATAGATATGTCAGCCCTTACAAGTGATACAGGAACAATCACTTTCAATTTTAAACAAGAATAAAGGTATTAGAATGAAAAAAGAAAATATTCCGAACGCTTTGACAGTAGGACGGATTTTAGTTATTCCTATTTTTATCCTTTTTCTGACTGTATGGAATACAGCAATTAGCCATATGGCTGCAGCTATCCTTTTTGCTATGGCGAGCATCACAGATTATTTGGATGGTTATTTGGCACGTAAATGGCAGGTTGTCACCAACTTTGGTAAATTTGCAGATCCGTTAGCGGATAAGCTTTTGGTGATGGCGGCTTTTATTATGTTAGTAGGGCTAGGTTTTGCTCCAGCCTGGGTGGTTGCTATTATTATCTGTCGCGAATTGGCGGTGACAGGTCTTCGACTGCTCTTGGTTGAAAATGGTGGGACGGTTTTAGCTGCAGCTATGCCAGGAAAAATCAAAACATTTTCGCAGATGTTTGCGATAATTTTCTTGCTCTTGCATTGGCAGATTATTGGACAGTTTATGCTGTATGTTGCCCTTTTCTTCACCCTTTATTCAGGTTATGATTATTTCAAGGGTGCTTCTTATTTATTCAAAGATACCTTTAAATGATGAAACATATTATAGAAGTAAAAAATCTCAAATACAAGTACGACCAAGAGGATGAAACATATACACTGAATGATGTTTCGTTTCACGTGAAACAGGGAGAGTGGTTGTCCATTATTGGTCATAATGGTTCTGGTAAGTCAACAACTGTTCGCCTAATTGATGGTTTGTTGGAAGCTGAATCAGGTGATATTTATATTGCAGGTGATCAATTAACCGCTGATAATATCTGGGAAAAGCGTCACCTGATTGGAATGGTTTTTCAAAATCCAGATAATCAATTTGTTGGTGCAACAGTTGAAGATGATGTTGCTTTCGGTTTGGAAAATCAAGGAATTGCTTTGGAAGAGATGCGATTGCGAGTTGCTGAAGCTTTGGAATTGGTTGGGATGGCTGATTTTAAAACACGTGAACCTGCTCGTTTATCTGGTGGTCAAAAGCAACGGGTAGCTATTGCAGGCGTGGTGGCTCTGCGTCCTAAAATTATTATTTTGGACGAGGCTACTTCAATGCTGGATCCTGAAGGCCGTCTGGATTTGATTAAGATTGTTCAAAGTATCAAAAATCAGCATGGCATGACAGTTATTTCGATTACACATGATTTAGATGAAGTTGCTCTTAGTGATAGGGTTATTGTGATGAAAAATGGCCAGATCGAGTCAGTTAGCACGCCGAATGAATTATTTATGCGCAATGATTTGGCGGAATTGGACTTAGATCAGCCTTTTACGACGGAACTGGTCGAATCTTTGCGTCAGGCAGGGCTTGATTTGCCACACCGCTATTTTACAGAGGAAGATTTAGAGGAAACGTTATGGGAATTCATCTCCAAGAAGTAAGCTATATCTATCAGGCTGGTACCCCCTTTGAAGGGCGTGCACTTTTTGGTGTTGATTTGGAGATTGTTGATGGGTCATATACTGCCCTTATCGGTCATACAGGATCGGGGAAATCAACGATTTTACAACTCCTAAATGGATTAAATGTACCGACAGAAGGTAGGGTGGTTATTGATGAGACAATCATTACCGC
The DNA here is from genome assembly GCF_003609975.1 of Streptococcus ruminantium. Taxonomy (NCBI): domain Bacteria; kingdom Bacillati; phylum Bacillota; class Bacilli; order Lactobacillales; family Streptococcaceae; genus Streptococcus; species Streptococcus ruminantium. Next base: position 2,070,685 of record NZ_AP018400.1, on the reverse strand, counting down.
AACATCTGAAAATAAAGACATCAAACAGGTCAGAAAAAAGGTTGGTCTGGTTTTCCAATTTCCAGAGAGCCAAGTTTTTGATGAAACGGTATTGAAAGATGTTGCCTTTGGTCCACAAAATTTCGGGGTTTCTCAGGAAGAGGCAGAGAATATTGCGCGTGAGAAGCTGGCTCTGGTAGGGATTGATGAAGGCTTATTTGAGCGTAGCCCATTTGAATTGTCTGGTGGGCAAATGCGCCGGGTAGCCATTGCTGGGATGTTAGCTATGGAACCTAGCATTTTAGTTTTGGATGAACCGACTGCGGGATTGGATCCAGCAGGTCGTCAAGAATTGATGGAGATTTTTAAGAAACTTCACGCTTCTGGCATGACGATTGTTTTAGTGACCCATTTGATGGATGATGTGGCTAACTATGCTGATTTTGTTTATATCATGGAAAAAGGAAAGTTGGTTCGTTCAGGTAAACCAGTAGATATTTTTCAGGAGGTTGATTTTTTGGAAACTATTCAATTGGGAGTTCCTAAAATCACAAAATTTGCAGCTAATTTGGAGCGAAAGGGCTTTGTGTTTGAACGTTTACCGATCACGATTGAGGAATTTACAAGGATGGTGACACATGGATAAATTGATTTTAGGTCGCTACATTCCCGGAAATTCTATCATTCATCGCTTGGATCCAAGGAGTAAGTTGCTAGCTATGTTTAGTTTTCTTCTTATGGTTTTCTGGGCAAGTAATCTAGTGACGAATGCTTTGCTATTTGCATTTGTTTTTGCGATGGTCTTGCTATCCCGTATTCGTCTGTCTTTCTTTATCAATGGTCTTAAACCTATGATTGGGATCATTCTTTTTACAACTTTTTTTCAGGTTTTCTTTACATCTGGAACGACGATTTTGTGGGAATTTTGGATTTTTAAGGTAACAGTAGAAGGTCTACAACAAGCAGGAATTATTTTTGCACGCTTTGTTTTAATCATTTTCTTTTCAACCCTATTGACCCTTACAACGACACCGCTAAGTTTAGCAGATGGTATTGAATCTGGTCTTGCTCCATTAAGGTATTTTAAAGTACCTGTACACGAGATTGGTTTGATGTTGTCTATGAGCTTGCGATTTGTACCGACCCTGATGGATGACACAACGCGTATCATGAATGCTCAAAGGGCGCGTGGCGTTGATTTCAATGAGGGAAATATCATTCAAAAGGTTAAGTCGGTCATACCAATTTTGATTCCTCTGTTTGCCTCTAGTTTTAAGAGAGCGGATGCTCTTGCAACAGCTATGGAAGCACGTGGTTATCAAGGTGGAGATGGACGAACAAAATACCGTGTTTTAGATTGGAAGTTGCCTGATACTTTGACCATTTTGGTTATGCTTATTTTGGCTGGAATACTTTATCTATTAAAAAATTAGGTAAAAGCGCTAGGAATAGCGTTTTTATTGTCTAATTTCAATTTTTCTGTAACATTTGTAATCTTTTCACAAAGTTTAAGTAATAGTTAGACGATAAGATAGACAGGTAACAGAAAGGAACATATATAATTATGAATAATACATTTAGGCAAAATTTGAAAGTAATTATTGCTGGGTTGATAGCAGGTCTATCCCTTTTGGTTGCTAGTGTGGTAAATGCAGAAACTTATACAGTGCAATCTGGCGATACTCTGTCAGAAATTGCTGAAACATATAATACGACTGTTAAAAAACTAGTTAGCCAAAATAAGATTAGTAATCCGGATCTTATCTATATCGGTCAAATCATTGAGCTAGGTGATGTAACTGTGAAAGTGGGGGACAAATCTGCTAAAAAAACTAGAACAGTAGCGACTACTTACCCAACTACTAAAGCAGCTACAACAACAGCTAACTCATATACTTCAAATTTGAGTCTCAGTGATGCAGCCGCTAAAGAATGGATTGCTCAAAAAGAATCTGGTGGTAGCTACGATGCCCGAAATGGTATCTATATTGGTCGTTATCAGTTAACAAATACTTATTTGAATGGAGATTACTCACCTGAGAACCAAGAACGTGTAGCGGATGCTTATGTTGCGAGTCGCTATGGTTCGTGGTCTGCTGCCTACCAGTTTTGGTTGGCAAATGGCTGGTATTGATATTCTGTGATAATCCATACGATAGGTGTCAACTTGTCTTGACATTTTTCAATGATTTTGGAGTTATATATAAAAAAGGACCGGTGTGGTCCTTTTTACACTATCTTGACAAGTTTGTCAACTTTCTCCAAAGATTTCTTGAGCCAGACGGCGTCCTGTTGGAGTAGTAGCTAGACCTCCTTCAGCAGTTTCGCGGAAAGCGGTTGGCAAGGCAGCTCCCACTTGATACATAGCACTGATAACCTCATCAACTGGAATTTTAGACTCGATGCCAGCAAGTGCCATGTCGGCTGCAACTAGGGCATAGCTTGCTCCCATGGCATTGCGTTTTACACAGGGAACCTCTACCAGACCTGCAACAGGATCACAGATAAGGCCGAGCATATTTTTTATGACGAAGCAGATGGCTTGACTAGCTTGATATGGAGTTCCCCCTGCTGCTAAGGTTAGAGCAGCAGCAGACATGGCAGCAGCAGAACCAACCTCAGCTTGACAGCCTCCCTCTGCTCCAGAAATAGAAGCGTTATTGGCGATAACGAGGCCAAAAGCACCTGCTGTAAATAGAAAATCAAGCTGTTCCTTTTCGGTCAGGTCTAATTTCTCTATGGCGACTCCTAAGACAGCAGGCAAGCAGCCTGCAGATCCTGCTGTTGGAGTAGCACAAACTAAGCCCATTTTGGCATTTAGCTCGTTGACAGCCATAGCATTGCGAGCTGCAGATAGGATTGTTTGATCGGCCAGTGTTTTTCCAGTGGCAATGTATCGATCTAACTTGGCTGCGTCACCGCCTGTTAATCCTGAAACTGATTTACTTTCTGTTAGGCCATCAACGATAGAGGACTTCATAACTGTCAAGTTTCTTGACATAATTGTCAAGATTTCCTCACGACTTCGACCTGTCAACTCAATCTCTGTTGCAATCATAAGTTCGGCAACGTTGCCAGAATATTGTTTGGTTTGTGCAACTAATTCTTCTATAGTGTGGAACACGATTTCCTCTTTCTAGTTGAAGAAGGTGACATTGTGTAAGTGTGGAATTTTCTCAATTTCGAGGATAGAATTTTCACACTGACGGGCGTCAACTTCAATAATCATAATAGCTTTTTCACCAGCCTTTTCACGGGTTACATTCATTTGAGCGATATTGATGTCATATTTGGACAGTATATCCGTTACTTTTGCAATCATACCTGGTACATCCTGATGAACAATGATGATAGTTGGAGTATTCATATTTAGGTTGACAGAAAAACCATTTAATTCAGTTACTTGAATGTTTCCTCCGCCTATGGAAACACCTGTTGCAGAGATTGATTTTTTTTCGTTTTTAATGATAATACGAGTGGTGTTTGGATGAGGTGTATTACTATCTTTATTGACACGCCAGTAAACTTTAATACCGCGCTCCTGAGCAATCTCTAATGAGTCAGGGATGCGTGGATCATCTGTATCCATACCCAAAATACCTGCTACTAGGGCTACATCTGTGCCATGTCCTCGGTAGGTTTTGGCAAAGGAATTATAAAGTTGAAATTCGACTTCTGTTGGTTCATCACCAAAGATAGATGATACAATTTTCCCGATGCGGACGGCTCCAGCAGTATGACTGGAAGAGGGACCGATCATAACAGGGCCGATAATATCAAAGACGGATTGAAATTTTAAATTTGTCATAGTCATCCTCATGTTTTTCTTCTGTCTATTATATCAAATTTTTAAGCACTGGGAAATATTACGCACAGGTAGCGTGGTAGTAAATTGCTCCAAAATAACCGGACAATGTGGTATAATACAGATTGTTCAAAATGGATCTTTACATCCTTTGAAAATCAAATTCAGATTTTGTTGATTTGATGAATGCGAAGCTTTACACGGGACTTATCTGAAAAATTAGAGGTAGAGTTCCATCCAGTTTTGCAGTTGCGGAATTATATTCACTATATTTGATTTGCAATCTCCAACTATTTTTGTAAAGTTGAAGCTGTTTGATTGATTTTCATTGAGTATCAGTATTTTGGACAAAAAACTAGACCCTTCAAGTCTAAGTTGAAACGAAACTTGGGCCATATCCTCAGAAAAAGAGAAAATCCTTTAGATTATCAGTATATGAACTAAATTTTCTAATATTAGGATTTGGTACTGAAGACATCCAATTGGATATCTTCACTTTTCATTTTTGTCGGGTGTTTAATGCCCTAGTATCTTAATTGATGGGAGAGAGACTATGAGTGATAACTCAAATATTCGTGTCGTCGTTGGTATGAGTGGTGGTGTTGATTCGTCTGTTACGGCTCTTTTACTCAAGGAGCAAGGTTACGATGTTATCGGCATTTTCATGAAAAATTGGGATGATACGGATGAAAATGGCTTCTGTACAGCAACAGAAGATTATAAAGATGTGGCTGCGGTGGCAGACCAAATCGGTATTCCCTACTACTCTGTCAACTTTGAAAAAGAGTATTGGGATCGTGTATTTGAATACTTCTTAGCAGAGTATCGGGCGGGTCGCACCCCTAACCCAGATGTTATGTGTAACAAGGAAATTAAGTTCAAGGCTTTCTTGGATTACGCTATGACTTTAGGTGCAGATTATGTAGCGACAGGGCATTATGCTCAGGTAGTTCGTGATGAAGAAGGAGTTGTTCATATGCTACGTGGCGCAGACAATGGTAAGGACCAAACATACTTCCTCAGTCAACTGTCACAGGAACAACTGCAAAAGACCATGTTTCCGCTCGGCCATTTACAAAAATCAGAGGTAAGGGAGATAGCAGAGCGGGCAGGTTTGGCGACAGCTAAGAAGAAAGACTCAACAGGCATTTGCTTTATTGGTGAAAAGAACTTTAAAGAATTTCTCAGCCAGTATCTACCAGCTCGATCAGGTCGAATGATGACCGTTGATGGACGTGATATGGGGGAGCATGCAGGTCTTATGTACTATACTATTGGGCAACGTGGTGGGCTTGGTATCGGTGGCCAAGTCGGTGGAGGCAATGAACCTTGGTTTGTTGTTGGAAAAGACCTATCTCAAAACATTCTCTATGTTGGCCAAGGATTCTATCATGAATCTCTTATGTCAACTAGCTTGACAGCAAGTCATATTCACTTTACACATGAGATGCCTGAAGAGTTTACTTTGGAGTGTACTGCCAAGTTCCGTTACCGTCAACCAGATAGTAAAGTTACTGTCAAGGTAAAAGGTGACAAGGCAGAAGTCATCTTTGCAGAGCCACAGCGGGCCATCACACCAGGACAAGCCGTTGTTTTCTATGACGGACAGGAATGCCTCGGTGGCGGCATGATTGACATGGCCTATAAAGACGGAGAGGCTTGTCAGTATATTTAATCAAAAATAAAAGCTTAGCACCCTCGTGCTAAGCTATTTATCTTATCCCCAGAAAGCATCTTCAGCTTTTTGGTCGGCTGAGAAGAGCCAAACTTCCTTGATTTTGCCATCTTCCATACGGAAAAGATCGATACCATTCATGTTTAGTTCTTCACCATCTGTTCGAGTACCGAGGAATGTTACGTTAGCGGCAACAAGAGTATCATTATCTGACACCCAGTTTGTCACTACTTTGAAAGTTCCATTTGTTTTTTCGGCGAAAGTTGCTAGATGTGCTCCGAGTACTTCCTTACCAATTTTAGCACCAGATGTTGAATGATTTCCGGGTTGATGCCAGATAATGTCGTCAGCCATAGTTTCAAAAAGAGCTGCAAAATCACCAGCAATGAGAGCATTGTTATAGGCATTAAAAATTTCCAAGTTTGTTGACATTTGATGTCCTCCAATTTTTTTGATATAGTACAATTATAGCTGAAGCATTCCATTATACAAGTAGGTACTTTTGCATTTGTTGGTATCAATATTGATACTATTGTGATAAATAAAGGAGATTTTTTTTGAAAAAAGTTAGTGAATATGGTATTTGCCCTTTTGCAACAACACAAAAAGTCTTGACTGGTAAGTGGGGATTGGTGATTATCTACCAACTCAGTACAGGAACGAAACGTTTCAATGAACTACAGCGACTGATTCCAGGGATTACCCAAACCATGTTAACAAGGCACCTTAGACAATTGGAGGAGGATCGCATTATTAGTCGCACGATCTATGCAGAAGTCCCCCCTCGTGTAGAGTATAGCTTGACTGAAATGGGCGAAAAATTTCGTTCGGTGCTGGATGCTGTTGAGGCTTGGGGCTTAGAATATATTGAAACGTTAGCGTAACACCAGATTTGAAATTCTACAAATCTTTTGATAGAATAAGAGTAACAATTATCATGATGGTCAAAGCTCATGGGAATTGTAGGCTTTTTTGTCCTGCAATTTTCGAGAGTTTTGGCTATTTTTTGCGATTGGGGAGAGAAGATGGATTTCAGAACCAAAGTTGACAACCAGATTTTCGGTGTTCGTGCCACTGCATTGCTTATAAAAGACGGGAAAATATTTCTCACTAAAGACTCTAAGGGGCGTTATTATACCATTGGCGGTGCGGTTGAGGTCAATGAGGTAGCAGCAGATGCGGTTGTTCGAGAAGTCAAAGAAGAATTAGGAGTTGACAGCTGTGTCAATCGACTGGCTTTTGTTGTCGAAAATCAATTTACACATGAAGGCATAGACTTTCACAACATCGAGTTTCATTTTATCGTGGAGCCTATTGGAGAAATCCCTGAGAAGATGATTGAAGGCCAATTAAAACAAACGTGTGAATGGATTGACCTTGACAATCTTGTAAACTTAGATGTGGTACCAGCCTTTCTGACAAAGGAATTGCCAAATTGGAATGGACAAATGAAACACATCACGAACGTGAAGGAGAAAATAGAACATGACTTACACATTTGCTGAAAATTATGATGTTATTGTGATTGGAGCAGGTCATGCTGGTGTAGAGGCAGGTCTGGCAGCTAGTCGTATGGGATGTAAGACCCTGCTTGCGACTATCAATCTGGATATGGTGGCATTCATGCCTTGTAACCCATCTATTGGTGGATCTGCCAAGGGAATTGTGGTACGTGAAATCGATGCTCTTGGTGGTGAGATGGGACGGAATATTGACAAGACTTATATTCAAATGAAAATGCTCAACATGGGTAAGGGACCGGCTGTTCGAGCTTTACGCGCTCAGGCAGATAAGGCTGAGTATGCGGCAGAGATGAAACGAACAGTGGAGCGTCAGGATAATCTGACTCTGCGTCAAACCATGATCGATGAGATTTTGGTGGAAGATGGCAAGGTAGTTGGCGTTCGGACTGCGACCAATCAGCTATTTTCTGCTAAGACGATTGTTGTGACAACTGGTACGGCACTGCGTGGTGAGATTATTATTGGAGATCTCAAATATTCGTCAGGACCAAATAATAGTTTGGCCTCGATTACACTGGCAGATAATCTAAAAGAGTTGGGGTTGGAAATCGGTCGTTTCAAGACAGGAACGCCACCACGCCTCAATGCTCGGAGTATTAATTACGAAGAAACTGAAATTCAACCAGGTGATGAAAAGCCAAACCACTTTTCTTTCTTGTCCAAAGATGACGACTACCTCCAAGAGCAAGTCCCTTGTTGGTTGACCTATACCAATGAGAAAAGCCATGAGATTATTAACAGTAACCTTCATCGGGCGCCTATGTTTTCAGGGATTGTCAAAGGAATCGGGCCGCGTTACTGTCCATCCATTGAAGACAAGATTGTCCGTTTTGCTGATAAGGATCGTCATCAGCTTTTCTTAGAACCAGAAGGCCGTAATACAGATGAAATCTATGTGCAAGGTCTTTCTACTAGTCTGCCAGAAGATGTTCAACAGGACTTGATTCACTCTATTAAAGGGTTGGAAAATGCCCAAATGATGCGGACAGGTTATGCTATTGAGTACGATATGATTATGCCTCACCAGTTGCGTGCAACGCTTGAAACTAAGAAAATTTCGGGTCTCTTTACAGCGGGGCAAACCAATGGAACATCAGGCTATGAAGAAGCGGCAGGTCAGGGGATTATTGCAGGGATCAATGCTGCTCTAAAGGTGCAAGGTAAGCCAGAACTCATCTTGAAACGAAGCGATGGGTATATAGGGGTCATGATTGACGATTTAGTGACCAAGGGAACAGTAGAACCTTACCGTCTCTTGACAAGTCGTGCTGAGTATCGTTTGATTTTGCGGCATGACAATGCGGATATGCGTTTGACAGAAATCGGTCGGCAAGTAGGTTTGGTGGACGATGATCGTTGGCGAGTATTTCAAATTCACAAAAATAAGTTTGATAATGAGATGAAACGCTTGGATTCTATTAAACTCAAGCCAATTAAAGAAATCAATGAAAAAGTTGTTGCCATGGGCTTTAAGCCGTTGACAGATGCATTGACAGCCAAGGAGTTCATGCGTCGACCAGACGTGACTTATGCTGATGTGGTAGCCTTTATAGGTCCTGCAGCAGAGGTTCTGGATGCTAAGACTATTGAACTGATTGAGACAGAGGTCAAGTATGAGGGATACATTGCCAAAGCCATGGATCAGGTTGAAAAGATGAAACGTATGGAGGAAAAACGCATTCCGGTTGATATTGATTGGGATGATATTGATTCCATTGCGACAGAAGCGCGTCAAAAATTCAAGTTAATCTCTCCAGAAACTATTGGGCAAGCCAGTCGGATTTCAGGGGTTAATCCAGTGGATATTTCTATCCTTATGGTCTACCTTGAAGGGCGTAGTCGCTCCATTTCGAAGAAGAAGTTAAAAGACAGTCAATAAGGCTGTTTTTTCTCTCTATTTCATCTATATGTCAACTATTTTAAAATTGTGTGAGAAGTAGCTTTTTAGCTGAATTTATGGTAGAATGGCAAGCAGAGGTTAGTGATGAAAAGATTTCGATTTTCGACAATTCACTTTGTCATGATAGGCATTATTTTATTTGGAGCATTAGCTCTTGTTTATCGCATGTTTCCAATGGGATTTTATGCAGTTTTTGCGTTGTTTATGAGCCTTTTATTGCTGACTACGTTGTTTATTTACCAAAAACATTCCTATGAATTTAGTGAATTAGAGCAGATTGAGTACCTAAACAACCAAGCTAATTCTGGCTTGATGGCACTGTTAGATAAGATGCCAGTTGGAGTTATTAAGGTTCGACCAGATAACAATCAAGTAGAGTGGTTCAATCCTTTTGCTGAGTTGATTTTTGCTCAGGAAAATGGTGAGTTTGATCAGAAAAAATTACGTGAAATTATCAATGTTGGTCTGGATGATGAGCGAGTTTATGCAAATTTTTCTGGTAAGAGGTACGCTGTATCTGTTGATTTTGAGAAAGGCTTATTTTACTTTTTTGATGCCTCTACAGAATATTCAGCAACCAATAGTTTGATTGGTAGTCGTCCGGTTATCGGGATTATATCGGTTGATAATTATGATGAGCTGGAAGATACTGTGACGGATTCACAGATCAGTCAGGTCAATTCGTTTTTGGCCCAGTATGTTTCAGATTTCTGTCATGATTATGGCATTTACTACCGTCGTGGGACGATGGATCGTTTCTATTTCTTTACGGATTATGCTGTTTTAGAGAAATTGATTGAGAATAAATTTTCTGTTATTGATACGTTTCGTGAAGAAGCTAAAAAGTTGGATCTTGGTTTAACTTTGAGTATGGGTTTGGCTTATGGCAATGAAAATCATCACCAAATTGGGCAAATTGCTCTTCAAAATCTCAACTTAGCCGAGGTTCGTGGTGGAGATCAGGTTGTTGTAAAGGAAAATGATGAGAGTAAGCAGCCACTGTTCTTTGGTGGTGGGTCAGCCTCATCGGTAAAACGGACTCGTACACGAACTCGTGCTATGATGACAGCGGTGTCAGATAAGCTCAAGTCGGTTGATGCTGTATTTGTGGTGGGCCATCGTAACCTAGATATGGATGCGCTGGGTTCAGCAGTTGGAATGCAGTACTTTGCTCAAAATATTATGAATAATGCCTATACTGTATATAATCCTGCAGAGATGGCACCAGATATTGAGCGTGCGATAAAAAGACTGAAGGATGAAAATTGTTCTAATTTGATAACCGTTGAGGAAGCTAAGAAGATGGTGACCTTTCAGTCCTTGTTAATCATGGTAGACCATTCGAAAATTGGTTTGACCTTGGATAAGGATTTTTATGAGCAATTTACACAGGTGGTGGTTGTAGACCACCATCGTCGAGATGCAGATTTTCCAAATAATGCTGCATTAACTTATATCGAAAGTGGAGCTAGTTCTGCTAGTGAGTTGGTGACAGAGTTGATCCAATTCCAAAATGATAAGCACCATAAATTAAATCGCATACAGTCCAGTTTGCTGATGGCAGGAATTATGCTAGATACCAAAAACTTTACATCTCGCGTGACGAGTCGGACTTTTGATGTGGCTAGCTATCTGCGGACACATGGTAGTGATAGTTTGGAGATTCAGCAAATTTCGGCAACAGATTTTGATGATTATCGTCAGATCAATGAGCTAATTTTGCGTGGACAAAAAGTTGAGCCACATATTGTTATCGCTTGTGCTGATAAAACTAAGGAGTATGATACAATTATTCCGAGTAAGGCAGCCAACACGATTTTGGATATGGCAGGGATTGAAGCAGTTTTTGTGGTGACGCAAAATATCAGAGGGTATGTAGCTACTTCTGCAAGGAGCCATAGCAAGGTTAATGTTCAGCGTATTATGGAAGAAATGGGCGGCGGAGGTCATTTTAACCTAGCAGCAGCTCAGGTTTACAATCAAACACTTGAAGAAGTCTGTGCAAAATTGACGGATAAGATCCGTGAAGAAGTAAAGGAAAGTTAGAGGATAGAATATGAAAGTAATCTTTTTAGCAGATGTAAAAGGTCAAGGAAAGAAGGGAGAAATCAAGGAAGTTCCCACTGGTTACGCCCAAAATTTCTTGATTAAGAAAAATTTGGCGAAAGAGGCGACCAATCAGGCAATTAGTGCTCTTCGTGGTCAAGAAAAATCCAAGGAAAAGGCGCATGCGGAGATGATGGCTGAAGCAGAAAGTATTAAGGCTAGACTAGCTGAAGAAGCGACTTTAGTAAAATTTATCGAAAAAGTTGGACCAGATGGTCGTACCTTTGGCTCTATCACCAGTAAGAAGATTGCCGAGGAGTTAGAAAAACAATTTGGTATCAAAGTAGATAAGCGACATATTCAACTGGATCATCCGATTCGTGCGCTTGGTTTAATTGATGTACCAGTTAAGATTTACCAAGATGTAATTGGCATTATTCATTTAAGTATTAAAGAGGCTTAAGCCCAATAGTCAGTGAGGAGGTAGAAGTCTTGGCAGAGTTAGAAGAGTTACGGGTTCAACCTCAGGATATTTTAGCTGAACAGTCGGTTCTAGGTGCAATTTTCTTAGATGAAGGTAAATTGGTCTTTGTCCGTGAATACATTGAGGCTGAAGACTTTTTCAAGCATGCTCATAAGCTTATTTTTAAAGCTATGATTGCACTTTCTGATAAGAATGAGGCGATTGATGCAACCACCATGCGCAATTATTTAGTGAATCATGGTAACTTGGAAAATATTGGTGGCTTAAGTTATTTGGCAGAGATTATTAGCTCTGTGCCAACTGCGGCCAATGCAGAATTTTATGCCAAGATTGTTGCGGAAAAATCAAACCTTCGTAAGTTGATTGCTCATTTGACAGATGCGGTGAACCAGGCTTATGAAGGAGCAGATGGTTCGGATGATATTATTGCTAATGCAGAAAAGGCCTTAATTGATGTCAGTGAGGGTACTAGTCGCAGCGGTTTCAAGCGGATTGATGACGTTTTGAACGTGAATTTTGATAGCCTTGAAACTCGTGCTAAGCAGACTTCTGAGATCACAGGTATTGCAACAGGTTATCCGGCTTTAGATGCTATGACAACAGGGCTTCATGAGGAAGAGTTGATCATTCTAGCAGCTCGTCCTGCAGTTGGTAAGACAGCTTTTGCCCTCAATATTGCTCAGAATATTGGGACAAAATTAGGGTTGACTGTGGCTATCTTTTCTTTGGAGATGGGTGCGGAAAGTTTGGTTGATCGTATGTTGGCATCGGAGGGAGTTATCAATTCGCGGTCCATTCGTACGGGACACTTGACTCAGGAAGAATGGAATAAGTATATGGTGGCTCAGGCAAATTTAGCTAGAGCTAGTATTTATATTGATGATACACCGGGGATTAAAATTACAGAAATTCGGTCTCGTTCTAGAAAATTAGCACAGGAGACTGGGAATCTTGGCTTAATTTTGATTGACTACCTTCAGCTGATTACTGGGACAGGTCGTGAAAATCGTCAACAAGAGGTTTCAGAGATTTCCCGTCAGTTAAAAATTCTGGCTAAGGAATTGAAAGTGCCTGTTATCGCTCTTAGTCAGCTTTCTCGTGGCGTTGAGCAACGTCAGGATAAACGTCCTGTCTTATCGGATATTCGTGAGTCGGGATCTATCGAGCAGGATGCAGACATTGTTGCATTTCTTTATCGTGATGACTATTATGAACGTGGAGAGCAGGAAAACGGAGGTATTCCGAATAATACGGTTGAAGTCATTATTGAAAAAAACCGTTCGGGTGCACGTGGTACCGTGGAACTCATGTTCCAAAAAGAGTACAATAAATTTGCAAGTATTTCCAAGAGAGAGGATGGATAGAGAATGAGCGATGCATTTACAGATGTTGCTAAGATGAAGCAAATCAAGCAAGATATTAAGGATCATGAGGGTCAAATTGTAGAGTTAACGCTTGAGAATGGCCGTAAACGTGAAAAGAATAAACAAGGGCGCATTGTGGAGGTTTACCAGTCACTCTTTATCGTTGAATTTGAAGATCCCAATAATACTTTTGTGGAATCTTATACTTACTCTGATATTTTAACAGAGAAGATTTTAATTCACTATTTGGATTAGAGAATGAAAAGGGCTTTACAGAGCCTTTTTTTTGTGTTATACTAAAGGTCGTGTGAAATAGCAGCAGGACAAAATAAAGCTCGTCAACAGCTTGTCTGCAATACCAGTAACCTTTGCTGTTTGGGCGAAGGCAAGCTGCACGAATTAGGTTTGTCTAAGACGTTATTTCCTACAAATAGTATTATTTTTAGGAGGACATTATTATGTCACGTTATACAGGACCATCTTGGAAACAAGCTCGTCGTCTTGGCTTGTCATTGACAGGTACAGGTAAAGAATTGGCACGTCGTAACTACGTACCAGGTCAACATGGACCAAACAACCGTAGCAAGTTGTCAGAATACGGTTTGCAATTAGCTGAAAAGCAAAAATTGCGTTTTTCTTACGGTTTGGGTGAGAAACAGTTCCGTAACTTGTTCGTACAAGCTACTAAAATCAAGCAAGGTACTCTTGGTTTCAACTTTATGCTTCTTTTGGAGCGTCGTTTGGACAATGTAGTTTACCGTCTTGGTCTTGCAACTACTCGTCGTCAAGCTCGTCAATTCGTAAACCATGGTCATATTCTTGTTGATGGTAAACGTGTTGATATTCCATCATTCCGTGTAGAAGTTGGTCAAACTATCTCAGTTCGTGAGAAATCAATCAAAGTTCCAGCTATCCTTGAAGCTGTTGAAGCAACTCTTGGTCGTCCAGCTTTCGTATCGTTTGATGCTGAAAAACTTGAAGGTTCATTGACTCGCTTGCCAGAACGTGATGAAATCAACCCAGAGATCAACGAAGCTCTTGTCGTAGAATTCTACAACAAAATGCTTTAAGATAAGATTTTATATCGTAGAAAGCCTACAACAGTGGGCTTTTTGCTTTGTCTTAAATGGTTGATTTCTGGGTTTGCTTACCTTTTTGCTCCCCCCTAGAGGGCTTTGAGTGCTGTTTTGTAAAGCGAGACGGCTTTTTTTGCGTTCTCTTTTGAGAGGTGACTATAAATATCCATGGTCATGGATAAGGTCGAATGGCCTAGCCTATGCTGAAGTTCCTTGTAAGGTATGCCAGAGTTAAGGAGTAAACTGGCGTGGGTATGGCGGAAACCGTGGAATCCGATATTGTGGCATATTGATTTGGTATTTTTGAGTGCTTACTATGGTTGAGATTGCAATATGTTATAACACATTTTGTAAGTTTGAAGAGGAATGGATGCAATGTTTTTTGCTAAAAAATATCAAAATAATTATATTTAAATAAAAAAGGTGGAATTTGTTATAAAATGTGTTTACATAAAATAAGAAAAGATATAATATTGAATCATCCTAAAAAGCCAGAAGAAATAGGAATCCGATATGTCAGTATTGCACAATTTAAAAATTGTCTCGAAAGGAAGCTGGTGCAAATTTGCTTATTTTCCGCGGAGGATTATGTAACAGTAGTAGTTATAAACATACAATCCATACTTATCAAATGGATAAAATTGATGGGGATTAAGGACTCAAAAGTATTCATTGTAAGTAGGGTGGATGTAAGCTTTCTTCTTTGTTCGTGGTTAGCTGATTTAACTACTGGTACTTCAGGGATCCTTCTTGTTTTGAAAAGATACCATGTATTCAAAACAGAAAACATCATTGTCCCAAGCTATTTTTTCACTTTAGATAAGGAGTTATCATGAGATTAACACAGTATTTCAACAATAGATATATTGGTGCAGCTTTGTTTTTTGCTCTATTAACGGGTTTAGACACTCTCGTCATACCTGTTATGGTAAGCGGCATCATAGAAAATATTCAAAGTGGGGACTTACAGGGATTGCTTAAGGTCTGCCTATATGGTATGTCAGGTTATATCTTATTGAAAGGAACATATTGTTTATGGCAAGTTTTTAACGATAAGGCACTCATTTATTTCTCTGAAAAAGTAAAGTTGGCAGTTTTTAAGCGAACTTTTACAAGCCGTCAGGTAACTGAAACAATCCAAAACATGCTGTATCATGATATTGCTACCTTGCAAAGTGATTATTTAGACTCTTGGATCAAACTAATCTATTGTATCTGGTTTTCTGCGGTTTCTGCAATTTATATTTTTACAATTAGTTGGCAGGTATCCTCCATATTTATCGGATTTTCTTTTCTTCCGATAGTTCTTCCTCAGTTTTTTTCTAAAATGATCAAAAAATCAAGTGAAGTCTCAAGTGAAGCCAATGAGAATTTTATCAGGGAAGTGAATGAAAATTTGCGAGCTATCTCAACTATTAAACATTATCAAAGAAGTTCTTATTTTCTAGAGCGTTTTATAAAATCCTTAAATAAGGCTGAGCAGAGTTGCTATAGATTGGGACTTATTCGTAATTGGATCAATCTGGTATTAGGGGTTGCTGGAGGAGTTGCAGGTTTACTACCATTTGCCTTGGGAGGATGGTTGGCGGTCGAGGGTAAAGTTAGTGTCGGTGGACTTGTTGCTGTCTTTTTAGCAAGTGATAGAGTCCTAAGTCCTTTAGAAAATGCCCTTAACTACTGGAATAATATCAATGCTGCAAAGCCCATCAAACATAAGGTAGAAAGATATTTAGAGAAGAACAGCTTACCTCCTCGTTCAACAGGCAAGAAGAGGGCAGTTAATCAGTTCTCTTTTGAAAATAGCGCGATTGGACATGAACAACCTTTATACACACTAAATGCTAAGGTTAAGAAAAATGATAAGATCCTTTTAATGGGGGAGTCTGGTGCGGGGAAATCTAGCCTTTTTGAAACTATTTTTAGAGAGATAGATCCTATCAGCGGAACAATTCGTTTAGACAATTGTGTATTAGGTGAGTTTTCTCAAGACGACTTATATGCGACGATTGGCTATATCCCACAAGAGATTGTACTATTTGATGATACACTACGCTTTAATGTGACGCTTGGGGAAGAATTTCTAGAAGATGAGCTTATCAGTGCTTTGAAACGAGTTGGCCTAGGTGAGCTTGTAATGAAACGAGGTTTGGATTTTTCAGTTGGCAATAACGGGGAAGAGTTGTCAGGAGGTGAGCGAGCAAGGCTAGCTATCGCTAGAGTTTTGATAAGACAGTACAATATCCTTTTGGTGGATGAATTTTCTGCTTCTTTGGATAAGAAGATTGCTGAGCATATCCGAAAAATGCTATTGGAAATGGATATTACACTTATTGAAATTGCACATCATTATAGTGAATCGGATAAGATGCTTTACAATCAAGTCTGGGAATTAAGAAATGGACAAGTGGTTATCGAGTCAATGACTAAAGTATAAATTTAATTCTGAATAAAATAACGAATGGAAGAGCAATCAAATAGATGATACAAAATCTTTTCGCCCAGATTCGTGTTATAATGAAATAAATAACAGCAAGACAGGTAGAGATGATGAGAGAAAAGATTGCTCGTTTAATTCAAAATAAACGAAAAGAAAAGGGTTGGACCCAAAAAAAATTATCAGAGGGTATTTGTACCCAAGCTCTCATCAGTAAAATTGAAAAAGCAGAAGTTAGTACATCAGTCGAACTATTTGATGCTTTGGTTAAAAAGTTAAAAATTGATCCCTACTACGTTCAGGAGTTTTTTCAGGAAAATATGGAAGGGAGCAATCGCTTTTACACTGCTGAAATCCGAAATCTCTTGTACAAAAGAGACTATGATACACTAGCCTACATTATTAAAGTTACAAATAAGAATCAGGTTACGCGTCAGGAACGGGAATATTTCAAATACATGCAAGCCATGATTTATTATGGAAAGCAGGGAGATGTTCAGGAAGCCATTGAAGAGTTTTTTACTCTGTTTCATGAAGCAGAGGATGAGGTTTTGCGTCTACGTGCTGGAACGATGTTGGGAACTTTGTATTCAGAAATAGGGAAATTTGAAGAGGCTATTTCCATTTCTGAAAGCATCTTGCCTCATTATCGTCAAGCATTTGAAATTCAGCAGCAGCTCCATTTTCTTTATGGATTTTCCAGAACTCTTGTCCTAGCTGAAAGGTATGATGAGGCTTTAATTCATGGAAATCAAAGTTTGAACTTACAGAGAGAACATCACAGTTTATATTTGTTAGGCCATACTTTGCTTTTAAGAGCTAATATTCTTTATGCTAAGGGTTTACCAAGAGAAGCTCTATCTGTGTTAGAACAAGCGATTGCTGTTTATCAGATTGAAAATGATGATTTGGTAAGAATTGCAGCTGAATCAATGCGAGAACAGATTAAAGGAGAATTGAAATGAAAAGATTAAGATATTGGTTTATTGCGGGATTACTATGTACCAGTTCCTTATTATTTGCAGTCCTCTTGATTCCACCAGTTGTTGGAAAATGATAGATGCCATTTGGGTGGTTATTTTAATCCCAAAGGTTTCACAAAAAAAGTTAGAAACTCGCACTTTAGTGGGATTCTGACTTTTTAGTTTTGTGTTGTAGAGAAAATTGTTTACTCTTAGAATCATTCCGCCCTTATGTTTATGCTTCAGATTATAATATCAAGCAGAAGTAGACAAAACATCAACTCCATGCTTCTAAATGTGCACAGATATTTAACAGGGACATACTTTAATGATGCAAGTTTGTGAAAAAACTTTCAAAATACATTGAAAAACATTTCACAATCTTGTATAATACTAGAGTAAGATAAAAATTGGAGGTTTACCATGAAAAAGAAGGCTTGGTTAGGCTTATTGATGAGTCTACTTGCTGTAGTGTTTTTAGTAGCATGTGGAGGAAAGTCAGAGAAGGCTAAGACATCTTCGTCTGCAACAACATCTTCCTCAAAAGAAGAGGCTGTATCGGGTGCATCTGAAAAAGTATATACTGATCCATCTGAGCTGAAAGATAGCTATGATGTTATCGTCATTGGTTCTGGTGGTGCGGGGATGTCTGCTGCAATTTCAGCTAAAGATGCTGGCGCCAATGTTGTCGTATTGGAAAAAATGCCTATTGTTGGCGGAAACACTGCCAAATCATCGGCTGGGATGAATGCTTCTCAGACGAAATTTCAAGAAGCAGAGGGTATTAAGGATACAAATGATAAATTCTATGAAGAGACACTCAAGGGTGGTAAGGGAACAAATAATCCTGAATTACTTCGTTACCTTGTAGATCATTCGGCTCCTGCGATTGACTGGTTAGATGGTATGGGGATTACCCTTAGCAACCTTACTACCACTGGTGGTATGAGTGAAAAACGTACTCACCGCCCAGCGGATGGTTCAGCTGTTGGAGGGTACTTGGTCAATGGCCTTTATCGTAATCTTGTTGAACGGAAAGTTCCGATTTTTGTGAATGCAGACGTTACAAAACTACAAGATAAAGACGGTGCTGTAACAGGTGTTGAAGTGAAGATTGCCGGCGAAACTAAGAAAGTTTCTGCCAAAGCAGTTGTCTTGGCTACAGGTGGTTTCGGTGCAGATTTGGATATGGTTTCTAAATTCAAACCAGCTCTTAAAGGTTATGTGACGACAAACCAAGAAGGTTCAACTGGTGATGGTATCGCACTTGCTGAATCAGAGGGTGGTGCGACTGTAGATATGGATCAAATCCAAATTCACCCAACTGTCGAACAAGAAACTTCTTACTTGATTACGGAAGCAGTCCGTGGTGAGGGTGCGATTCTTGTAAATTCTAAAGGTGAGCGTTTCTTCAACGAAATGGAAACACGGGATAAAGTTTCAGCAGCTATCAATGCTTTGGAACCAAACTATGCCTACGTTGTTTTTGATAGTGCGCTGAAAGATCGTGTGAAGGCTATTGCTCAGTATGAAGCAAAAGGTCTTGTGAAGACTGGTGCAACCATTGCAGATTTGGCTAAAGAAATTGGTGTTTCTTCCGATGCTCTCCAAAAAACACTTGATACATGGAACAAGGCTGTTGCAGATAAAAATGATGAGGCCTTTGGGCGTAAATCAGGTATGGACCATGCTTTGAACACAGGTTCTTACCATGCTATTAAAGTTGCTCCGGGTGTTCACCATACGATGGGTGGTGTGAAGATCAATACAAATACTGAAGTATTGAAGACAGATGGTTCAACAATCACTGGCTTGTATGCTGCTGGTGAAGTAACTGGCGGAGTTCATGGTCAAAACCGTATCGGTGGTAATGCAGTGGCGGACATCATCGTATTTGGTCGTCAGGCTGGTGAGCAAGCAGCAAGCTTTGCGAAAAAATAATCATCCTTTTTTGGAAGTTTCATGAAGGATAAGATTCTATCTGTTTTGGATAGGATCTTTTTTTAAGCTGCACCAGGTTATCGAAGGTGCTACTGGGAGTTTTTGGGAAAGAGGTATAAATGTTGATGGGTCTCTACATTCTTTTATAGACATGAAAAAATCCCAAGACAAGTGGGATTTTTCTATGGATATAGAGGGAGGATAATTTTTAGCTGTACCCAGTTATCTTCCTTATTGAGTGTCAGATTTCCTCCATATTTATTGGTTACATATTCCATGCTTTTCAGACCAAATCCGTGATAATCTTTATTGGATTTTGAGGTTTCTGGGAGTTGACCTGTGGATAAGTCTAGCGAGGAGGTATCATAGTTGTCTAAGCGGATGATGAGAAATTGCTCATGGCTAGCTACTTTTAAGGTAATTAGGCGTTGCTCAGAATGATTGATTTTTTCCACAGCTTCAATAGCATTGTCGATGGCATTTCCAAAGAGAGCTGAAATATCCATGACATCCATGAAGTGGAGTAGTTCTCCTTGGACGATACAGGTAAAGTTAATGCCGTTTTGTAGACAATAATGGTTTTTTTGGCTGAGAATGGTATCTAGGACGGGATTGCCGGTTTCAATTTTAGCTTCAAGTGTCTGAATAACTTCGCTCATTTCCCGTAAATATTGGTCCTTCTTATTTTTATCTGCTTCTTGCTGAATGATGGCCAGTTGATGCTTCAAATCATGGACCTTACGGTCAAGGAGTTCACTATTTTCACGATAGGCTTGATATTGCTTATATTGAAGTTGAAAAATATTATTGATTGAAGTCAATTCTTGTCGCAGGTAGCGGTCATATTGTTGGGATTCTTGAGTGAAAAGGAGCAGGAGGCCAGAGAGATTAACAGTTGTTCGGAGGATAAAAATATTAGTCGAATCTTGAAATTGACGTGTGCCAGATAGGATGAAACCAATATTACTGAGAACAAAGATGGATAAGGTTGTAAAAACTGCAACAGTGACATCTCGCTGTTCGATGATTTTCTCCAGTTCTTCCAAGTGAATTTTTTTATCTTGGAGGTAGATAAGAAAATAAGCAGCCAATGAACTTATCAACAGGAATACCCCTTGTGTCCACAAGTTATCCATAGGTTGTTGATAAATTATTAAACAGTAGAGATGCCAAGTGATTGAGGCTACTAATTCTGCAGCAATAAAGGCTTTTGCTGTCAAATAGAGAGTGGTTTTCTTGTGGATAACTCCTAGCCATTGAACAGATATAAACATCCAAGTGATGTTGACTCCCATTCCTAAGGGCCAAAGGAGCAGGGGAAGTGTGCTAGCCAGAGTCTGAAGCAAAATTTGGACGAGAAAAATGATGGTAATTCGCAGACTATACCGCAACCAATTTCCGTGTGATATGATATAAAAACACACCAATAAACAAGCTGAACTTTCTGTCATGGCAGTGTAGACACGAGGAATATCCGGGAAACTGACAATCATAACAGACTATCTCCTATAAAATGTGTGAGGGCGGCCATAAACTCCTTTTTCCTTGGTCGACTAATTGGTAGAACGATACCTTTTACATAGACTAGGTTTCCTTCTACTTTTTGAACTTGAGAGAGATTGATGATATAAGCTGAGTGTGTTCGTACAAAGAGTTTTCTATCCAGCAAGGCTTCTAAATTTTTGAGTGTGTTGTGAGTGATAGTTGTTTCACCGTCTATTGTATGGATATGAACTTGGTGACCCTGACTTTCAAGGTAGATAATGTCTTCCTGACATAGCTTCAAAGTGGATTGTTTGCTCTTTATATACAAGCTTTGTTTTTCCTGAGCAGCAAGTAATTTTCTGAGAATTTTTTTGAAATGTTCCTCAAACACAAAGGAATTGAGTGGTTTTAGAAGGAAATCAATGGCTTCAACAGAGTAACCTTGAATGGCGACATGGGAATGGTTAGTGACAAAGACCAATAGGACATCCTTATCTAGTGAGCGAATTTTTTGGGCGGTGGTCATACCATCCATAACCTCCATTTCGACATCCAGATAAATAAGATCAAATTGTTTTTGATAGTCACTAGTAATATGGAGACCGTCATTAAAACAGTCGATCTCGACAGCTATTCCAGCTTGTTGACAATAGGTTTTGATGTAACTTGATAGTCTTTCTTGTTCAGCTTTTTGATCTTCCACAATAGCGATTTTCATGAGACTTCTCCTTAAAATTAGGTGATGAATGCTTCGTTTGAGGGAGAGTTGTTAGCTGTGCCCTAATTTCCTAAGAGAGATAGAAGCATCTTGTATCTTTTTCTTAGAAAAATCTGGATGAAGTAGTTGAACCAAGTCTTTATACTCTAGTATCCACCCCCTATTTTGGGATAATAGTATCACTTTTATTGTAAATATTCAATCAAAATTTTATATTTTGTAGAATAATAGACTTATCAAATATGCCTAAAGATTGCAAGTGCAAATTATGAAGCAAAAACGACAGATTATCAAGAAAGGGTTTTCATTAGATGAGTTAGTTGATATAGTATATTCAAGAAAAAGAAAAGGCTTACATAAAAGCTGGAACATTTAGGAGGAAGTTCTATGAGGACTTTGAAAAAAGTTAGTTTAGCAGGTCTAGCTACTTTAGCAGGTAATGCTGGAGTAACTGTATTTGCAGAAGATTATGCTCGTTCCTATCAGGCTTGGGATGCAGCTATGGTTGTAAAAACAACTTTGCTTTGTGCAGGTTTAGCAGTAGTTGCTTTATTTGGTTACACTATTTATCGTGGAGTGCAGAACAAGGTTTTCACAAGTAAGAAAAGCAAAATTTTCACTACGTTGCTTGCCCTCCTAGGTGTTATCATTATTGGTGCTAACTACGCAGTCAATATGTTTGTCAATGTCATTGATACCTACTTTGCTCCATCTTACGCAGATCAAGCAAAAATTGTGGAGGCAGAAACCGTCTCTAAAGATTTGGTAACAGAAATTCAGGAAGAGGGAACGGTACTTCTTGAAAACAAGAATAAAACCTTACCATTCAAAAAGTCATCAAAAGTTAATATTTTTGGGATTTCTTCTGTAGCTGTGACCTATGGTGGCTCTGGTTCGGGTGCGGCAGATGAGTCAAAAAATATAAACTTGCAACAAAGTCTTGAAGATGCAGGTTTTGAAGTGAATGCTGAGTTGACAGAATTTTACAAGGGGCATCTTCCTAAAAAAGAAGGTGGGAATATCTTTTCACTGAATGGCGGGGACTATAATATTTATGAGCCGACTCAGGACAAGTATTCAGATACATTATTGAAAAATGCTAAAAAGTTCTCCGACACGGCCTTAGTTGTTATTTCACGTAATGGTGGTGAGGGCGCTGATCTTCCGCAAAATATGGCTAACTACCAACAAGGAGACAAGGATAAGCATTATCTTGAACTTCAGAATGTTGAAAAAGCTATGCTAAAGACGGTAACGGCTAATTTTGATAAGGTTGTTGTGTTGGTCAATTCCTCCAATGCAATGGAGTTGGGCTTCTTGAAAGACACGGGTGTTGATGCAGCACTTTGGATTGGTGGTCCAGGCTCAACAGGTCTTAATGGCGTTGCTAAAATTCTTGCAGGTGATGTCAACCCATCAGGTCGTTTGGTGGATACTTACGCTTATGACATGACTACAAATCCAACTTATTGGAACACAGGTGACTTCTCATATACGAATACCACATATGAAAAAACACCTTGGGGAGCGAAGGAACCACAGACATTCAATTACAAATTTGTCAACTACCAAGAGGGAATCTACCTCGGTTACCGCTACTATGAAACACGTTTTGTGGACAATACAACAGGGAAAATTGACGAGGAAGCTTATCATAAAACGGTTCAATACCCATTTGGTTATGGTCTTAGTTATACAAGATTCACACAAAATATTACCAGCATGAAAGAAAATGGTAACCAAATTGAGGTAAATGTAAAGGTTACTAATACCGGAGATGTTGCTGGTAAAGAAGTAGCACAGGTTTACTATACAGCTCCTTACGTAGCTGGTGGTATCGAAAAATCTCATGTTGTTCTTGCAGGTTTTGGTAAGACTGACAAGTTGGAACCAGGAGCAAGTCAAGAATTGAAGATTTCATTTAACCGCGATGATTTGGCATCCTATGACTATAAAACGGAAAAGGCATATGTTTTGGATGCTGGAAACTACGAAATTAAATTGATGAATAATGCTCACGATGTTTTAGACTCTAAAACATATACAGTGTCTCAAAAAGAAGTTCGTAAGCAACGTTCAACAGATAAGGCAGAAGTAACAAATGCTTTTGAATACGCAGTTGGTGATGTGAACTACCTTAGCCGTCATGATTGGAGTGGTACTGAGCAGACAGAGCGCACAAAGGACAAGGAAGCAAGTGAACAAATTGCTAAGGAAATTGATAATACAAACTTCCGTTTTGATGGAAAATCAGAAACATCAAGTGAAAAAGTAGAGACTGAAAATAATGGCCTTCGCTTGGTAGATCTCATTAAGGCAGATTATGATGATGAGCGTTGGGAAAAATTGGTTGCTCAAATGTCTGTTGATGAAATGGCTAGCCTAATCGGTTTTGGAGGCTATGCTACTCGAGCGATTAAGTCAGTTGATAAACCAGCGGTAGTTGATTTAGATGGCCCTGCGGGTATAAATGGTATCTTCCAAGGGATCAAGGGGATTCAGTATAACTCAGAAGTTGTGGTTGCATCTACCTGGAACACAGATCTAGCGAAGAAAATGGGAGATGCTTTTGCTAAGGAAGCATTGGCGCATGGTATTGTCGGTCTATACGCACCGGCAGTGAATATTCACCGTTCACCATTCTCAGGACGTAACTTTGAATACTATTCAGAAGACCCACTGATTTCAGGTAAAATGGCAAGTTCTCTTGTTGCTAAAGCGCTTGAAAATGGAGTATATACTTTCACCAAGCACTTTGCACTCAATGATCAAGAAGATAACCGCGAAGGGGTAGCTACTTGGTCCAATGAGCAAGCGATCCGTGAAATTTATCTAAAAGCTTTTGAAATTCCAGTTAAAGAAGGTGGAGCAACAGCGATTATGTCATCCTTCAACCGTATTGGTACTCTTTGGGCGGGAGGAAATAAGGATCTTCTAAGTACAGTTCTGCGCGACGAATGGGGGTTCCGAGGAATGGTGATTACTGACTATGATGGACATGGTTACATGAACCCAGATCAGGCTATTCGTAACGGTGGAGATCTCATGTTGTCAACGCTTGGAGATGCTCCAACGGTCGCTTCAACCGGTACAAAGGAAGGAGTAGCTGCCTTGCGTAGAGCTTCAAAAAATATCCTCTACACAGTTGCCCACTCAGCAGCCTTTGATATTTATAAACCAAAAGTGAAACTGTGGTTAATTTCTCTTGTAGCTGGTAATGTTATTCTTGTCAGTCTGACTGCATTAGGCATGTACAAGTTAACAAATAAGAAAAAAGAAGAGAAGGAAGTAGCCTAGCAAGGGGGAACTTCCCTCTTGCTTTCAAGGAGGTTGTATGAAAGAATGGATTGCCAAACACCCAGATTTGTGGGAGTTTATCAAGTTTAATGTCCTATCAAATATTGCGACGATTACAAACTTTTGTGTTCTTTGGCTGTCAACCAATTATTTCTTTACAGTCCTGTCAAGTCAACCTTTCCACTGGTTTATCTTTCATTATTCCATAGAAAATGGTGGTTTGAATGGTTTTCTATCCTTCCTTTTAGCCTATGCAGTAGCACAAGTTGTCAACTATATTGTTCAAAGGCAGTTGGTATTTGGAGCAGAAAATGATATTTCTAAAACTCTCCATTGGTATATCTTGACTGTTCTAATTGCAGGAATTTTGTCTATTGTTCTGCCACCATATACCACTCAACTCTTCACATCTTGGGGCTTGAGTTTGGGATGGGCACAGATAGCGGCTAATTGGGTCAATATCTTGGTCCAGGTAGCGGTTAACTATCCGATGATGAAGTTTGTAATCATGAAGTAGGATGAAAAGTTTCTCTCTAGGCGATAGTTTAGGGAGACTTTTTGGATACTTTGCGAAAATCTTTTCAAGCAGTCTTCAGCTTATTCTAAAAAATGAAAGGTTCCGTAATCAATTGTATTTCCTTGTTTATTTTGGATTTTCATTGGAGGTGAACAGATTATGCTTGAAATTGTACAGATTATGAAGAAAGCGTTTTAATCATCCCTTATCTTTGCTAAGATAGGGATGATAGAAGATAAGGAGAATAGCATGAAGTACGCAGATCTTATTCAAACATTATCGCTAGAAGAAAAGGCAGCTCTTATGTCAGGAAAGTCTGTCTGGGAAACGCAGGACTATCCCGAAAAAGGTATTCCGTCTATTTTTTTATCTGACGGACCACATGGCATCCGAAAACAAGAAGGCGAAGGGGATCACTTAGGTCTCAATGCCTCTATTCCAGCTACTTGTTTTCCGACAGCTGCTACTTTGGCAAATTCGTGGGATGTGGACTTAGTCGAGCAAGTTGGGCAAGGTCTTGGTGCAGAGGCTAACAGTTTAGGGGTCAATGTTATTTTGGGACCAGGGCTTAATATCAAACGCAGTCCCTTATGTGGCCGAAATTTTGAGTATTATTCAGAAGATCCCTATCAGACAGGGAAGTTGGCGGCTGCAATGATTCGTGGAATCCAATCCCAAGGAGTTGCAGCAACACCAAAGCACTTTGCTGTAAATAGTCAGGAACTACGTCGTATGGCTTCCGACTCAGTAGTGGACGAACGTACTTTGCGAGAAATCTACCTGACTGGATTTGAAATAGCTGTGCGAGAAGGAAAGCCTCAGGCTCTTATGTCGGCTTATAACAAAATAAATGGTATTTATGCGAATGAGGATAAGCGACTATTGATCGATATTCTTCGTGATGAATGGGGCTTTACAGGCTTTGTTGTATCGGATTGGGGTGGCTCAAATGACCATGTACTAGGTGTTGAAAATGGGAGTCATCTGGAAATGCCTGGTACCAAGAAAGTTGGACAAAAAGAGATTATTGATGCTGTCAAGTCAGGACGTTTATCAGAAAAAGTATTGGATGAGCGTGTAGATGAATTGCTCAGCCTTGTATTGGACTTGGCTAAGACTGAGCGACAATCTGTAGACTATGCTAGACAGCATGAGTTAGCTCGTAAAGCTGCATCAGAAAGCATTGTACTGTTGAAGAATCAGGATGATATTTTGCCTCTATCCAGCGATATAAACATTGCACTTATTGGTGATTTTGCTAAAAATCCACGCTACCAAGGAGCCGGTTCTTCTCTTATCAATACTAGACAACTGGAAAAAACAGTAGATTGTGTTAAGGATTATCCTTTAACCATCATTGGGTACGAACAAGGTTATCAGCGAGTAGACAAGGAAGATAAGGACTTGCTTGACAATGCTGTTAAGCTAGCTCAGAAGGCGGAAGTAATCTTGTACTACATGGGACTTGATGAGATGAGTGAGAGTGAGGGTTTGGATCGTCGTCATTTGAGTCTTCCAAAAAATCAATTAGATCTATTAGAAGTGTTAGTACAGACTGGCAAAAAGATTGTTGTTGTTTTATCCGCAGGATCTGTTGTAGATATGAGCTGGGATCGGAATGTTCACGGAATTCTTCATGGATATTTATCAGGTGAGGCCGGTGCAACTGCTATGCTCGATGCCTTGACAGGTCGTGTCAACCCAAGTGGGAAATTGAGTGAAACGTATCCTGTTGGCTTGACGGATATTCCATCATCGGCAAATTACCCAGCAGAAGGAGAATTTGCTCTTTATAAAGAGGCTCTTTATGTTGGTTATCGCTACTTTACAAGTGTTGACAAACCTGTCAAGTATCCGTTTGGGTATGGCATGTCCTATACAAGTTTTGCGTATGATCAATTAGAAGTATCCGAAGCAGGAGCAGCTATAACAGTAACCAATATCGGATCAGTAGCCGGTGCAGAGGTTGTTCAGCTTTATGTAGGAAAAGAAGACAGTCAAATATATCGTCCGACCAAGGAATTGAAAGGCTTTAACAAGGTCTATCTAAAAGCAGGAGAATCCAAGCGTATTTTTATTCCATTTGATACCTATACTTTCCGTTATTTCAATCGTCAGACAGGTCAGTTTGAAGTGGAAGGTGGCAGTTACCTGTTATATATCGGAGCGAGTAGCAGTGATATTCGGATTGTTGGTGAAATCATACAGGAAGGAACGAGTGAGAATTTTCCCATCTCTGAGCAGCTTCCTTCCTATTTGGCAGTGCAGGTTGAAGCAGTGTCCAATCGGGAGTTTTCCCAATTACTTGGTCGTCCAGTTCCGGAAGAATTGTGGCAGGTTGGTCAAGAACTAGGTATGAATGATCCTGTGTTGAAGCTTCAATTTGCCAAGAGTGTTTTGGCGCGATTTGTTCACAAGGTGTTAGCAGGTTTGCTCAAAAAGGCAGAACGAAAAGGAACTCCAGATCTCAATTTACTCTTCCTTTACAATATGCCGTTTAGAGCCATGGCTAAGATGACCGGAGATTTGCTGGATCGGGCTATGGTAGAGGGAATTTTGATGATAGCAAATGGACATTTTTTCAAAGGACTTGTGCAATTATGGAGAGCTTACCGAACAAAAATAAAATACCAAAAGCAACTTTCTTAAAAATATGATAGAATAGTAACAAATTGTGTCAAATGGAGAGAAAGATGACCTTACTAAGCATTGCTATTCCGAGTTACAATTCGGAAGCCTACCTTCATTACTGTGTCCAGTCCCTTGTGATTGGTGGAGACAAGGTTGAAATTTTGATTATCAATGATGGTTCAACTGACCGAACCCAAGAAATTGCAGAAGAGTTGGCGGCTCAATTTCCAAATGTTCGTGCTATTTACCAAGAAAATAAGGGGCATGGTGGAGCAGTCAATAGAGGAATTCGAGAGGCTAGTGGTAGGTATTTTAAGGTAGTGGACTCAGATGACTGGGTAGATACTAGAGCCTATTTGAAAATTTTAGAAAGTTTGCAGGCTTTGGAGGATCAAGGAACTCCTGTTGATGCCTTTATCTCCAATTTTGTTTACGAAAAAGAGGAGCAATCTCGGAAAAAGTCCATGTCCTATCGGACAGTTTTACCTGAAAATCGTATTTTTGGCTGGGAAGATGTAGGAGCCTTTTCTAAGGGGCAATACATCATGATGCATTCCCTGATTTATCGGACAGAATTACTACGCGAAGTTGGTCTGGTCTTGCCAGAACACACCTTCTATGTAGATAATATTTTTGTTTTTACACCTTTACAGGCTGTGGAGAGGATGTATTACTTACCAGTAGATTTTTATCGCTACTTTATCGGTCGAGATGATCAGTCCGTCAATGAATCTGTCATGATTAAGAGGATTGACCAGCAGCTTAAGGTCAATCGTATTTTGGTAGATAATCTAAATTTGGAGGAGATTATAAATCCCGATTTACGGAGTTATTTGCTCAATCATGTGGAGATTACAACCATTATTTCATGCGCCCTTCTCAATCGTGCAGGAACTGCTGAACACATGATGAAAAAACAGGAACTTTGGCACTATATACGAGATCACAATCCAGCTTTGTTCAAAATTGTCCGTAATGGATTGTTAGGACAACTGACTAACTTGTACGGTTATCCTGGTCGAAAAATTTCTAATGCTGTTTATAAGATTGCCAAAAGAATTTATGGTTTTAATTAAAACTCAGTGAGAACTGGGTTTTTCTGTTATAATAGGATAAGAAAAGCGTTTACAAAGGAGTTGACTAGATGCAACAATTAGGAAAGACAGGCATAGAGGTGCCACGTATTGCTCTGGGCTGTATGCGTATGGCTAGTCTGAGCGAGCAAGAAGCAGCTAGAGTATTGGAGACGGCAGTTGGTCAAGGGATTAACTTTTTTGACCATGCAGATATTTATGGTGGTGGAGAATCTGAGGTTCGTTTTGCTCAAGCGGCTAAAATGGTGGGGATCAGGCGTGAGGATATTTTTCTCCAGTCTAAGTGTGGTATTCGGAAGGGGTATTTTGACTTTTCTAAGGACTACATTTTGGAGTCGGTAGATGGGATTCTTAGGCGCTTAAATACAGATTATTTGGATGTTTTAGCCTTGCATAGACCAGATGCCTTGATGGAGGCTGAGGAAGTAGCGGAAGCCTTTTATAATCTGAAAAAAGAGGGGAAGGTTCATCATTTTGGAGTCAGCAATCAAAATATTTATCAAATGGAATTGCTCCAGTCTTATTTGGAACAGCCGCTCGCAGTCAACCAGTTGCAGTTGTCACCGGCACACACTCCACTGATTGATGCAGGATTTCATGTTAACATGAAAGATGATGCAGCAACTATGCGAGATGGAGGTCTTATTGATTACTGTCAGCTCAAAAAAATTACGATTCAGGCTTGGTCTCCGTTTTTGATTGACTTGCAACAGGGAGTTTTTGATAACCATCCGGACTATGTTGCATTAAATCAGACGATTAGAAAAATAGCAGAGCGCTACCATGTTTCACATGAAACAATTGTGGTAGCTTGGATTTTACGTCATCCAGCTAAGATTCAGACAATTGTTGGCTCTATGAATCCAGAGCGTCTAACAAAGATTGCGCAAGCAAAGCAGATTGAGCTGACTCGTCCAGAATGGTATGAGATTTATAGAAGTGCAGGTAATATATTGCCTTAGAGGTGCCTATGCAGTGGAAAATAAAAGAATTTGATCAACTAAGTTTACAGGAACTTTACAGCTTGTTGACACTCCGGACAGATGTATTTGTTGTGGAACAAGCTTGTCCCTACCCAGAATTGGATGGAAAAGATCCAGCTTGTCTTCATCTTTTAGGAATGGATGGTGATGAGTTAGTGGGCTATTTGCGGCTATTACCATCCGGACAGAGCTATGAGGAAGCTTCCATTGGCCGTGTCGTTATCAGGTCAAGTCATCGTGGGCGAGGACTAGGTAGACCCATGATGGAATGTGCCATTCAATACATCACCAAGGAATGGAAAGAAGAGAAGATTAAGATTGGTGCACAGGCGTATTTAGAAAAATTCTACCAATCACTTGGATTTAAACCAGTTTCTGAAGTATATCTGGAGGATGGAATTCCTCATTTGGATATGCTTTATACTAAACCAGCTTCCTAAAGCTGGTTTTTCAATTTTATTGTTAAATTCCCCCAAAAATCAGCTGTTTTATGGTAGAATGAATGGTATAAAATCAGTAAAAGAGGAAGAAAATGAAACGTTCTATGTATGCTGGTCGTGTTCGTAAGGAGCATGTCGGACAAGAAATTACCTTGAAAGGCTGGGTTGGTCGTCGTCGTGACTTGGGTGGTTTGATTTTTATTGACTTGCGTGATCGCGAAGGAATCATGCAGCTTGTCATCAATCCTGAGTCGGTTGATGCCGATTTGATGGCGTGCGCAGAGGGGCTCCGTAGTGAGTTTGTCATTGAAGTGACGGGTATCGTTGTAGAGAGGGAGCAGGCGAACGCTGCTATTCCAACGGGAGCTGTCGAATTGCAGGTGACCAATCTGACCGTTTTAAATGCTGCAAAAACGACTCCATTTGAAATTAAAGATGGCATTGAAGTTAGTGACGATACTCGATTGCGGTACCGCTACTTGGATCTCCGTCGACCAGAGATGTTGAATAATCTTAAATTGCGAGCAGCAGTGACTCATAGTATCCGTAACTATCTGGATGAATTGGAATTTATTGATGTGGAAACACCGATGTTAACTAAATCAACGCCAGAGGGAGCGCGTGATTATTTGGTGCCATCTCGAGTGTCCAAGGGGCATTTCTATGCCCTTCCACAGAGTCCGCAGATTACCAAGCAACTCTTGATGAATGCTGGTTTTGATCGTTATTACCAAATCGTTAAGTGCTTCCGTGATGAGGACTTGCGTGGGGATCGTCAACCTGAGTTTACACAGGTCGATCTGGAAACCTCTTTCCTGAATGAAGGGGAGATACAAGATATTGTAGAAGGGTTGATTGCCAAGGTTTTGAAGGATACTAAAGGTATTGAGTTGAACCTCCCTTTTCCTCGTATGACCTATGATGATGCCATGAACTTTTATGGTTCAGACAAGCCGGATACTCGGTTTGATATGCTTTTACAAGACTTGACAGAAACTGTCAAGGAAGTTGACTTTAAAGTCTTCTCGGAAGCGCCTGTTGTTAAGGCTATCGTTGTCAAAGGAGCTGCAGATAGCCACTCTCGTAAGGATATTGATAAGCTGACGGATTACGCTAAGCAATTTGGTGCTAAGGGACTTGCTTGGATCAAGGTTGACAAGGGAGAACTGGTCGGACCAGTTGCCAAGTTCTTGACAGGTGTTGCAGATAACTTGACAGAAAGTTTACAGTTGGAAGACAAGGATTTGGTGCTCTTTGTAGCGGATGAATTGGAAATCGCCAATAATACCTTGGGTGCTTTGCGTAGCCGTCTGGCTAAGGAGCAGGGACTGCTTGATGAAAACAAGTTCAACTTCCTTTGGATTGTTGATTGGCCGATGTTTGAGTGGTCAGAAGAAGAGGAACGCTACATGAGTGCCCATCATCCATTCACATTGCCAACAGAAGATACGGTTCATCATTTGAATGGCGATTTAGCACAGGTGCGTGCAGTTGCCTACGATATTGTATTAAATGGCTATGAATTAGGTGGTGGTAGTCTCCGTATCAACCAAAAGGAAATGCAGGAACGCATGTTTAAAGCGCTTGGCTTCTCAATCGAGGATGCGTATGAACAGTTTGGCTTCTTATTGGAAGCAATGGAGTATGGCTTCCCACCACATGGTGGTTTAGCTCTTGGTTTGGATCGTTTTGTCATGCTGCTAGCAGGTGAAGATAATATTCGTGAAGTGATTGCCTTTCCGAAGAACAATAAGGCTTCCGATCCAATGACCCAAGCTCCAAGTACCGTCATAGGTGCTCAATTAGAAGAATTGGCTTTAAGCATTGAACATGAATATGAATAAATTTTTCAGAAAGCAACGTGTTTGTTTTTTAAGAAAGGCCAGAAAAAATAAGTTTTGGTCCATTATTTCAGGAATTTCTCAAGAAAAATATGCTGAACGAATGTCGGGGTCCATCATCTATGGACTCCTATCTAGTATCGCTGTGAATTTCTTTTTTCGACCTGGGAATGTCTATTCGTCAGGTGTCACAGGTTTGGCTCAGATTGTATCGGCTTTGGCTGACTCTTATGCTGGCTTGGATGTACCGATTGCCCTGGTTTATTATGCTTTCAATATCCCCTTGCTGGTTTTAGCCTGGTACAAGATTGGTTATAAATTTACGATTTTTACTTTTATCACAGTATCATTTAGCTCGCTCTTTATCCAATTTATGCCCCCCGTAACACTGACAACAGATCCACTGGTAAATGCTATTTTCGGAGGGTTGATGCTAGGTACAGGTATAGGATTTGCTTTTAGGAATAATGTTTCCAGTGGTGGTACGGATATTGTGTCTATCCTCATTCGGAAGAAGACTGGTCGTCAGGTAGGATCAATCTCTCTGATTGTAAATATCATGATTCTTTTAGTTGCTGGGATGATGTTTGGTTGGCGATATGCTCTGTATTCGATGGTAGCCCTCTTTATATCTAGTCGGATGACGGATGCCATCTTTGTTAAACAAAAGCGAATGCAGGCTATGATTATTACCAGTTATCCAGAACGCGTCATTAAGATGATTCACAAGAAGCTTCATCGCGGTGTAACGATTATCAATGGGGCAGAGGGTGCTTACAATCATGAACAAAAGACTGTTCTGATTACCATTATTACTCGTGCGGAATTTAATGAATTTAAGCACATCATGAAAAAAGCGGACAAGTCTGCCTTTGTCTCGGTAGCTGATAATGTTAATATTATTGGGCGCTTTGTGGAAGGTGACTAATTGACAAACACTACATGTAGGAGTAAAATAGTATTTACATTCTATATGTAGTGTTTTTTATGATAAAGAGGAAACGTATGAAGAAAAAAATTTATCTAGTCTATATCAGCTTGAGTGGCAATACAGAAAGTTTTGTCAAACGCTTGAAGTCCTTCTTTCTGTTTCAAACAGATTGGGAGATTGAGTTGATTCATGTCAAGGATCTGGTGAAGCAAGACATTCCCTTCTATGGCTTAGATGCCCCCTTTGTTGCCTTTTTACCGACCTATTTAGAGGGAGGAAATGGGGTAGACAACGGTGATGTGGAAATTTTAACGAATCCCTTGGGTGATTTTATCGCTATTGAAGATAATGTTGACTGGTGTCTAGGAGTGGTTGGATCAGGGAACAAAAACTTTAACCACCAATACTGTCTGACAGCAAAACAGTATTCGCAACGTTTTGGTTTTCCAGTTATTGATACCTTTGAACTGCGTGGAATGCAGGATGATCTTGAACGTATCGGTCGAAAAATTATAGATTTGATGAAAAAATAAGAAGATGAACCCAGTTGCTTGAGGTCTCTCTGTAGTAACTAGTGAAACGAACCACTAGAATATACAGGGGAAATCAAAAACACTGGGTTCATTTTGATTTGTCTTCTTTTGTAATGCAAAAACTCACCGGCCAGTGGACCGATGAGTTCAAGGAGATTATGAAAAATATTTAGGATTGAGCATAGTATAACTCAATTTGATGCAGGATACATCCGTCTCAGGTCCTATTTTATCCCTCAAGGATACAAATACTTTGTCCAGCAATGATGATTTCCTGCTCTTCGTGTTTTTCAATCGGAGGGTAATTGTGGAGAACTACTTTGTCTTCTTCGCGTTTGTAGATAAAGTCACTATCAGCAAAATTGATGATAAACTGGATGGTCTTATCAGTTGATTGAACCTGATAACGGAGAACATACTCTGTCAACCAGTAGAAATCACAAGTCTTCTGGATGCCTTCATAGCTATCTTGACTAAGGATAGGATTATTTTTACGGAAGGTAATCAATTCTTGAAGGAATGTGATATGCTCCTTGTAGTAAACAGCGCGAGTCCAATCTAGGCGATTGATACTGTCAGGAGTGTTATAGGTGTTATCAATTTCATTCTTGGTACGGAAAAATTCTTGTCCACTGTGAATGAAAGCCATCCCTTGAGAAATTAAAATCAATTGCAAGCCGAAGCTGGCAGCACGTTTTTGCTGTTGAGGTGTCCAATTTGAATTTTCGATATGGAAGTAATCAAAAGCAGTAGCATTATCATGACATTCAATGTAATTGAGCGACTGTTGAGGAGTCAAGAAGTGAGTGAGGCGGCTACCGGTCAAAAGGTGCTGTACTTTTTCATGCAATTGCTTATCAACTAAACGAGTTGGATTGAGCAGTATCTTTTTGAAAGTATCTCGGTAGTCGTCATTGAAGAAACTGATCTGTGGTAACTGTTCGGCATTATACTGATGTGCCAACTTTTCAAACTCTAGCCCAGTTGCCATTTTCCATCCTTCACCGTAGAGGTAAACATTTGGATGGATAGCAGATAATTCTGCTTGGATTTGATTGATTGTCTCGATGTCCAAAATACCCATCAAGTCAAAACGGAAGCCGTCAAATCCATAGAGTTCTAACCATTGGCAAAGAGATTGTTTGATGTAGTTGCGAACCATACTGCGCTCACTGGCTACATCATTGCCACAGAAGGTGCCATCTGTTCGCATGCCATGGTCGTCATAACGATAAAAGTAACCAGGAACAATAAGTTCGAAGGAGTACTTCTCAGCATGGTAAACATGGTTGTACACTACATCCATGATGACTGAAATATTTGCATCATGATAGGCTTGGATAGTTTCTTGCAATTCTAAAATGCGAGCATAAGGATCATTTGGCTGGCTAGAATAAGAGCCTTCTGGCAGATTGTACTGCATAGGATCGTAACCCCAATTATAAACTGCTTGCGGCTTGTTTTCATCAACACTGCCAAAATCATAAACGGGTAGTAGCTGAATATGTGTGACACCTAGATCTTTGATGTAATCCATCCCCAACTTCATACCATCCATAACTGGAGATTCTGTCAAGCCTAGGAATTGCCCCCGATGCTTAAAGCCGGCTTCTTTTTGCCAAGAGAAGTCTCGCACGCTCATTTCATACACGATAGCCTGAGAAATAGGATATTGTGTTTTTGCTCGGCGAACGAGATGGAGTTTTTCGAGATTGATTACGTAGCTGTCGCCTGAATTGGTCTTGGAGGATAGGGCATAGGGATCGTGGACAGAAATCCATTCTCCGTTTACCTTATGAAGATAGTGGTAACTAGAGCCATCTAAATCCCCTTCAACCGTTACTTCCCAGACACCTTTTGTCCCTTTTGTCATCGCGTAGGGTTGATCTTCAAGAATCAAGAAGACTTGTTTGGAAATCGGAGCCCAGAGCTTGAAAATTGTAGCTTGCGGTCTGTATGTAGCCCCCAAGTCTTTTCCATTGTAGGTGTAGGTTTGCTCGAAAATAGCAGAGCGGACGATGTGACCGTACCCCAATTCAACCTTATTACGATCCTGATCGTAGACGGTGTAGTCTGTATCGAGTGTCAGAGCATGTAGGCTGGTTAAATAATAAATGATGAGGTTGTCAACTTCCAGACAAGAGTGGATAAACAGTTGAGAGGTAGCATCGCTCGATTCGAGTGAGAAGTTCATATTTTCAGAATCAAATCGTTTTTCCATAACCAAACGAATAGTCGCTACATCATCAAGAAATGCTTGGAATTGTCGTAATGCCATTAGTCAAATGGCTCCTTTCTAAGGTTATACATGAAACTTATACTTGGTTTGCTCTTGCAGGTGAGTGAACCAAGCTCATACGAAGTGTTTAGTCTATACCTAGATCTGGCAGTAGTAAAATGTTATCTTCATTTTTACGATACGAATAGATTTTAAGTCACAGGTTGTTCAATGAACAATTTGAGTTCGTACGAGTTTGGTGTTTTTGAGCATTAAAGTTCAATAATAGTGTGTGGAATGACACGTCGATAGCAGACTTGTTTATCCTGCTTGTTGTCATTGATAATCTGATGCAAGGTATTAAAGGCTACACGTCCTAGCTTGATGGCATGAACATCAACATAGGCTTCAATATTGAGTTTTGGTTTAACAGAGTCAAAGGAAATAATTGGTAATTTGATGTCCACTTCATTGAGATATTTGACAATGCCTTCAGCCACCATCGTATCGGTTGTAACGATAGCATCTAAGTTTTGCTTGAGTAACTTCTTGGAAATTTTATAGGAACTATCTTCTAAAAGGAAGCCTGAAACAAATTTGACCTTGTTTTCATCTAGAGGAATATGATGAGACTTGAGAGCATTTTTGTAGCCTGTATAACGGTCTTGTGATACGACGAGCTCCTTGTTACCAGCTACAAAGGCAATATTCGTGTAGCCTTTATTGATGAAGTAGTTAGTTGCTTCAAATCCAGCCTGAATATTATCGTTGTCGACTAGGGATATGAATGGAGAGTCTGCCTTACCTAGAATGAGGAAGGGGAATTTATGCTGAATGGCTAATTGAACCAGAGGATCATCAGGCTTAGAGTAAAGGAAGATGAGACCGTCTACTCTCTTGCCATAGACCATTTGAGAAATGGCTTCAAGGCGCTGCTCTTCATTCTTACCCGTAGAGATTTGGATAGCATAATTATGATCGGCAGCTACCTGTGAGATTCCTCTCAAAGCAGTGGGAAAGAAGGGGTTTTGATAGAAAACATCCGAATCATCTGGTAATACTAGTCCAATTACTTGCGTATAGCTGCTGACTAGACTACGAGCATTGAGGTTGGGATGATAATTGAGATCCACCATAGCTTTTCGGACTAGGTCTTTTGTCTTTTGGCTAATGGCAGAGCTATTTTGAATAACACGAGTAACTGTAGATGGTGAGACACCAGCTAATTTAGCTACATCTTTGATAGTAGCACGCATATAGACCTCCTAGATTTTATCTCTGAATTTCGTTTTGAAAAACACCCATAACAAGCATAGCACAAATAGGATATTTTGTATGGTTAGAAGGGTCGTCACAGGCTGACCAAAAAGTCCAATCAGACAAGCAATGATAGTTGGCAGACCTAAGCAGTTGAGAGAAAAATTATAACATTCTGCGAATGTTTTAAAATGGAAGAAGCGTGATTTCTTGGTAAGAAAGAGAAAGAAGCTTGCTCCCAATAAAATGAAGAGCAGGTTGCTGGCTAAAATGATGGTTGAAACAAAGGTAATACTTAAACTTACGATTGCTCGATTGGCTTGGTACCAACTTTTAGAAATAGCCGTTGTCAGTCTTTCTTTACTAGAAAAATCAGCGGCTGTTATGCCATCATAGGTCAGTTTGCTTAGGATGTCCGTTCCCTTTCTGATGACGAGAAATTGCTTTGCGAACTGATAAGAAAAATTTGAGCTGGAGCTAGGGGTGTCGCCAAAGGTAACTTGTTCCCAATTTGCATTTCCAGTATAGGATAATTGGTTGTTTTCGATTGTTGCATGTTGGCGCAGATCTTCCATCACTTGATCCGTCAATGGATGATAGATGCCTTCTACAAAATTTTCCAAAGGATAGGTTTTCAGACTAACGGTTTGCAAAGAACTAGGAATCACCAGGAGCGCAACCAGAAAAAGCGTTGTAAATAGTCGCTGCCAAAGTTTCATCAATCTGCGGTTGGCAAACATATCTCTCGGTGAGAAAATACTAGAAAAATAAGAAAATGGGTAGGGAAGCATTCGTTGGTCCTTTCATAAATATCAATGTTCTGCCCCAAAAAGGGAAAAGGTGGGACAGGGATTTACCCCTTGTCGCCACCGCTTGTTAAACCAGATACAAAGTTCTTTTGTAGGAAGAAGAATAGAATACTGATTGGAAGGGCGATGAGAATAGCACCTGCTGCAAAGTAAGCAATTTTCATATTCTTCACATCACTGATGAAGGTTTGAAGACCAACAGCTACAGTATAGAATTCTTTTTCACGAAGCAAGAATTTGGATAAGATGTAATCTCCAAAAGGTCCCATGAAGGCCCAGAGAGCTTGTACAGCAATCATAGGGCGAACGAGTGGAAGAACAATTTGCCAGAACCGTCTGAAGTGACCAGCACCATCAAGTTTTGCAGACTCATCAAGTGAGATTGGAACCGTGTCAAAATAGCCTTTCATAAGCCAAGCATTCATTGGAATACCGCCACCAACATATAAGAAGATGAGGAACCAGCTTTGGTTAAGCGCATTGAGCATAAGAGCCATGACGAAGAAGGCTGTGAGGGCCGCCATTGTTGGCACCATTTGAATGATCAAGAAGAAGACCAAACTTTGCTTGCGAGCGATGAAGTTATAGCGGCTATAGGCATACCCAGCCAGAACAACGATGCTAGTTTGGATAATCATTGTCAAGAACGCAACAATTAGAGTGTTGAAATACCAGGTTCCATAAAGAGTTTCGCTAAAGAGTTTGCTAAAGTTATCTAGTGTAAAGTTAATACTACTATCCAATTTAAATGCCACTACGTTTCCGGACTTGAAGGCGGACATGATGGTAATCAAAAGAGGATAGATGATGATAACAGACAAAGCGATTAGATAGAGATAGGTTAAAGTATGATTGAGTCTGCGTTTAAATTTTACAGATAGTTTCATCTTACACATCCTCCATTTCAAAAGCGTTTAGTTTCTTGAAGGCGATCATGGAAATGCTGATGACAATCATGGAGATAATCAAGGTTACCGCTGCGGCCATAGAGTACTGCGGAGCGGTACCAGTTGTCAATTTGTAAATCCATGAAATCAAGATGTCTGTTGAGCCTGCACCGCCACCGACACTACCTGGACCACCATTGTTGAACAGATAGATGATAGAGAAGTTATTGAAGTTGAAAGTGTACTGGCTGATAAGAGTAGGAGCTGCCACAGCTAAAATCATTGGGAAGGTGATGTTCCAGAATTTTTGAATAGCGCTAGCACCATCAATGTAAGCTGCCTCGTATAGGTCGTTTGGAATAGATTGCAAAATACCTAGTGTCAATACATAGATATAAGGGAATCCGAGCCAAGACTGTATCATGATGAGGGCAACTTTAGTCCAGAAGGGATCTGTTTTCCAAGGGATTAAGAAGTTATCAATGAATGGCAAGAATTTGCTCAAGAATGGTAATACCTGTGTATTGATAGCCCCCACACTATCGTTGAACATATTGCTGAACGTCAGGATGGTCACAAAAGCAGGTACTGCCCAAGGAAGCAAGAAGATGACACCGAAGATACGTTTCCCCTTGATAAATGGTTGGTTAGCAATAATAGCTGTCAGGATACCGATAACAATCTGTGCTGTAGAAGCACAAAGAGCCCAGATAATTGTCCAACCTAAGACAGAACCAAATGCTGCACGGAAGGTACTAAGTTTCCAGATATTTGAAAAGTTAGTGAATCCTATCCAGTCCAAGAGTGA
Source organism: Streptococcus ruminantium (assembly GCF_003609975.1). NCBI lineage: Bacteria > Bacillati > Bacillota > Bacilli > Lactobacillales > Streptococcaceae > Streptococcus > Streptococcus ruminantium. The sequence goes on along the minus strand of NZ_AP018400.1, from coordinate 2,031,047 downwards.
ACCCGGAGGCAAGTGTTGGAAATCATAGTTGGTAAAAGCGATAAATAGGGTAACTACAACAGGGAAAATGATGGCAAAGGTCATTGCAATATAAGATGGGATAATTAAGAGATATGGGAAACCATTCTCATAAATTCCTTTAACCATTTCATTCAGAGTAGTTGCAACTGGCATGCCAGAGTTCCAGCGTTTAGCAGTATCGAAGGCATCTTTTAAGTTGAGTGCGTAAAAAGCAAGATAGATAACTGTGATGATTAGGTGGAAAGAACCACGAATCAGCATAAAGAGCGAGTTATCTTGCCCAGATTGACTACCGAGTGTGATTAAGTTTCCTAATTCACCGGCGGCAATAGCAATAAAATAAACAAGGAAGGCAAGAGAAACTCCTAAAAATATGCAACCTTTAGCTTTTTGCTTATTATAGATTTGTCCCAGACCTGGGATCAGGGACAAAAGGAGTGCTTTACCTGGATTTTGTTTCATAGTCATAGTCTCCTTCATTGTTTTTTGGCTTTGTTGATGTTAAAGATGGTCTTTTGAATTGATGAGTGTAGAGAACTGTTCCAATAAACCATATATTTTCAACTTTTTTCATTGAGTAATAAAGTAGACTGGGAGTTCTTCCCAGTCCAACTTTAAACCTGACTAGTTGCCGTATTTTTGAGTGATTGTATCTTTAATCAATTTAACAGCATCTGTTGCTGCAGTTTTAGCATCTTTTGCACCACTTGCAGCTTCAAAGAGCATGTTACCTGCTGGTTCCCAAACAGTACTCATTTGAGAGATGTTTGGCATTGGTTGAGCTGAGTCAAACTGATTGATAACCGCAGTTGTCAACTCATCATTTTTACCCACAGCGTATTTACGAGCTTCAGTATTAGCAGGCACTTCGTTTGTAGCATCATAAAGTGCTTTTTGTTGGTCTGTAGAACTCAAGAAGTCAACAAATTTTTGTGCAGTTTCTTTGTTTTTAGAACCTGTAGGAACAACCCATGCTTTACCACCACCAAATGCTGAGTATTTCTTGCCATCTGCAAGTGTTGGAATTGTTGCAACACCATAGTTCAAACCAGCTTCTTTGTAAGCGGCAGCTTTCCAAGGACCTTCGATGATAGCCGCAGCCTTACCGTCTGTAAATTGAGTGTTAATCAAGTTGCTTGCAGCAGTACCATCTTGGAGACCTTTAGGCCATTTCTCATACCAAGTTTTAGCATACTCAATTGCTTTAACAGCGCCTTCGTTGTCAAGACCGATGTCTTTTGGATTGGTACCGTTTTCACCGAATACATAGCCACCGTGACCTGAGAGAAGACCGTAAGTGTAGTAGAAGTTTATCCAGTCAGCAAGGAAGGCAGTTGTTTTACCAGCTTCACCTTCGAAAGCATATTTGCTATCTTTGGCAAGTGTTTCAAGTTCTGCGAATGTCTTAGGTGCTTCTTTCAACAAGTTTTTGTTGTAGTAAAGAACAAGTGTTTCGATAACTGCTGGTGAACCGTAAACTTTACCGCCATTTGTTACAAGAGCAGTTGTTGTGTCATCTGCTTTACTATCGCTTGCAAGTTTCAATTCTGAAAGTTGACCTTCAGATCCAAGGCTACCTACGCGGTCGTATGGTGCCATCATAACGTCTGGAGCTGATCCTGATTGGTTGTCTAATGACAAATTGTCCAAACCAGCCAAGGCATCGCCTGTTTTAACTTTGATGGTTACGCCATTTTCTTTTTCAAAGTTAGCTTTGACTTCGTTGACATATTTCTCATAGCCTTTATCAACATAAATTGTCAATTCTTTGCTGCCTTCTGCAGGCTTAGACGTCTTTGTTGATGAGCCTGAGTTTGAGCAAGCAGCCAAAACAGCAGTTGATGCAGCAAGAAGAGCAACGCTCTTAAGAAGTTTGTGTTTCATTTTCTTCCCTCCGAAGATAAATAATATTTTGTGACGTATGCTTTGCGCAAACGTTTTCTTAAGCTGATTTCATTATACAACATAATGAATGCGTTTGCAAGGGTTTTTATAAAAAAATTTTAAAAAATTTTTAAGTTTAAAAAGTAGAGGAAGATTTTTACAATGTGTAAACAAAGTATAGGAAACTAAAAATTTATGAAAATTGCTGAATATTGGAATAATAACTGGAAAGCCTCTTGATTTGTTACCGTTTTCAGTATATAATGAGGAAGAAAACGTTTGCGTTATGTAAGCAATTAGATAAGGAGAGCTTATGAAAACAAGACAAAGTGGTGTGCTCATGCACATCTCATCTCTACCAGGAAAATATGGAATTGGTTCCATGGGACAAGCGGCCTATGAGTTTGTTGATTTTCTGGTTCGGACGAAGCAACGCTACTGGCAGATTCTGCCACTGGGAACGACCAGTTATGGAGATTCTCCCTATCAATCCTTTTCAGCTTTTGCGGGGAATACTCATTTCATTGATTTTGATCTGTTGATTGACAAAGGCTGGCTAAAAGCGGAAGACTTGCAGGGGATCGATTTTGGTCAGAATCCATCTGAAGTAGATTATGCAGCAATTTTTCATGCTCGACGTCCTTTATTGGAGAAAGTTGTTGCAAATATGCAAGCTCAGGGTTTGCCAGAGGATTATTGGACATTTCTAGGGGAGAATGATTTTTGGATTCATACCTTTGCTGAGTACATGGCGATCAAGGAGCATTTTGATTTAAAACCTTGGACAGATTGGGAGGATCAAGGAGCTCGTTTGCGCTATCATGATACCTTAGAATACTATCGTCAGCTACTTGCAGACCAGATTGATTACCATCGCATCAGCCAGTATCTATTCTTTACCCAATGGCGTGCTTTAAAGGCTTATGCCAATGCCAAAGGGATTGAGCTTGTTGGCGATATGCCGATTTATATTGCGGCAGATTCTGCGGACATGTGGGCTAATCCTCATTTCTTCAAGACGGATGAAGAAGGCAAGCCCAGTGTGGTTGCAGGGTGTCCACCAGATGCTTTTTCAGAAATCGGTCAACTTTGGGGGAACCCTATTTATGACTGGGAGGCGATGAAAAATGATGGTTTTACATGGTGGGTAGCCCGTTTGCGTGAATCATTCAAGATTTATGATATGGTTCGCATCGATCACTTTATCGGCTTTGCTTCATTCTGGGAAATTCCAGCAGGTGAGGAAACAGCAGTCAATGGTCGTCGTGTGGAGGCACCTGGTTTTGAACTTTTTGATACTATTAAACGTGAATTGGGAGATTTGAATATTATCGCGGAAGATCTTGGTTCAGTGACTGATAAAGTGATTCAATTACGTGATACTACTGGATTTCCAGGGATGAAAGTTCTTCAATTCGCCTTTGATCCAAATGGTGATAGTATCGAAATGCCCCATAACCATCCCAACAATGTTGTAGCCTATACAGGTACACATGATAATGACACCATTCTTGGATGGTATGAAAATGAAACAAGTGCTGGGTCGCGTGCATTCCTAGACAAGTACAGCAACCGTCGCGAAGAGGAAACAATTAACCATGCTCTTTTCCGTCTCCTCTTTGGCTCGCCAGCATTTATGGCAGTAGTCACTATGCAGGATCTATTGGGCTTAGATGGTTCGGCTCGAATGAACTTGCCAAATACGGTTGGCGGCAACTGGACATGGCGGATGACAGCAGATCAGCTAACACCAACCATTGAAGCAGAATTACGAGATCTGACGGAGACCTACCGCCGGGTCAATGTAAATAGCCAAGAATAAGGGAAGTTTCTTTAACAGCTAACCAAAAGGAGCTTGGGACAAAAAGATTTTCAATTTTGAAAATCTCAATTATCAAGTCCTTTAGATCTATAATTGAACAAAAAAGGCGAACAAACCAAGATTCTGATTGTCAGAAAACTGATTTTGTTCGCTTTTTATATATGAAATTGGACTATTGTCCCAACCTCTTTTTGCGACACTTTATTGAGATAGCCAAGTCTGGATTCAAAGAGGAATACAAATTTGAACGGGCAGAAAACACTAGATTTTCAAAATTTATCAAACCACTCTCTGCCTGTATTTTACCTTTTCTGTTGACGGACATAGCTCCAATAACGAAACCAATAATAAAGAGTATAGCAAAGGCAAATCAGAATCGCCCAGATTAGAAAGATATTCAGTATCCTTGCAAGATTTGGGAAAAACCAGTTAACCAACAGAGTAGAAAGGAAAATAATTATCCCAATAGAAGTGGGAAGTTTCTTCATAATCAGCACCTCCTTTTCTTTTAGTATACCATATCTTTAGGAGAGTGCGTTGACAAAACTTGTAAGGAATCGTAGAATATACGCAAGGAGGTTGTTTATGAAAAAAACAGTACATTTATATATTGTTGTTATATTATCGTCCATTGCTAGCTTGTTGCGTATTTTTAATGTCTTCTTCTCCAAATATGATGAAACAGTTATGCGTCAATTATTCCAGAATTTAGAGGGAATTGATGAAGCCATGTTTACATTTATGAGAGAGTCTATCTCTTTCCAGACGAACCTTATCAATAAAGCTTTTGCAGTGGTTCTTTTACTGACTTTGGTTGCTGTAGTTGTTCTCCTTTTCCTTGGGAAGAATAGGCAGGCTTCCTGCACTTATCTGGGTTATCTCATTGGAACTCTCTTGTTGCATACCTACTCTTTCGTTGGCAGCAAAGGACTAACTCAGATTTATACAGATTTGACGACTCGCCAAATAGTAGAGATTCAAACTTTGGCTTTCTATGTAGTCAATATTGTTCTTTTTCTTATCTATTTTGGTGTGACAATCTTCTTCCACTTGCGTAAACCGAAGCAAGAGTTGAGCGAAACCAACCATTCAACAGATATTTAGAAAAATGAAAGATGCATAATCGCCTGAGATTGTGCATCTTTTGCATAGTCAAGAAATAGCGATATAGCGACGGATACCAGAATAGCTAATATAACTAATCCATTGTCGGCCTTCGGCGGTAACGACTTTATCGTAGTAGACACTCGCACCGGTATCATAATGTGCAACCTCAGGACTGGATAGACTTGGATTGTTGCGGACACTAGAGTGTGTCTTTATGGTGTAGATACCTGATGGAGGGAGACTAGAATAGACTGTGGCTTGTTGAGTGAGAGTATTTGTTACTGTCTCAATGGCAATATAGCGTCGAGCACCAGAATAACTGATATAACTAATCCATTGTTGGCCCTCGGCTTCGATGACCTGATCATAACGGACAGTTTCTCCTGCAAAATAGTAATCAATAGTAGAACTAGCAGAACTAGCTTGGGATTTGATGGCTACTTGATCGGTAAAGGTATAGGTACCACTGGATGCCAATGTTGTCGCTGTAGGAAGTGTGGAGATAGTACTGGAGTTTGCGCTCTCTAGATCTTTGAAATGAATATAGCCACTGGCACTGTGTTTTGGGATTGTTCGTCGCCCGTAGGTATAGCGTGCACCATAGTTGTATTCTTCAATCTCTACAGAATCACCATTTACAGCAGAAACCCAGGCTACATGCATAGGTATCTCAAACCAAGCAATGGAGCCCACTGCTGGATTCATATCTACGGTATATCCTTCTTGTCTGGCACGATGGCCCCATGTATCAGCATTTCCGTAAGCTGGTGGCAGGGTAAAATTGTTGACGGTGCTCAGCCTGAATGCTGCAAAAGAAGTGCATTGTCGTGTGTACAATCTCCAAGGATCTACTGCATCAATAGCAGTATAGGGATAGTCGTCTCCTCTGGCATTGGCAAAAACCTGCTGCGGAGCTTGAAAGCTAAGGCTTGTGATAAAGGCGGTTGTCATGAGACAATAAGTCATTCTTTTCGTTTTTGAACTTGTGAATAATCTACTATTCATAGTTTCTCCTTTGAAAAAGTGTAGAGGGAATACAATTCCTCTTACATACTTATTCGTAATAGGAGTTCATTTTTTAGAATATTCTGTTCACCAGTTTCCTATCAATTAGGTTCTTTCTTGCTTTATACAGCTGTTTCCTTACAGGGACTAAAGGTACAGGCTTCTTTGTTTGGGCCTATTTCCATTGTGTTTTGCTTCGGTTATTACTGCTTTTGATCTTGTTATTGGCGAGTAGACTGATGGTTTTTATCTTGCTACTTTCGATAGATATGTTTTGAACACCAGAAAAAACCTCTGTATACATTCTAGTGGGGTAGAACTATACGGAGGTTTCTCTTGTGTCTCACTTACTGGAGGTGGTTACATTTTTTCTGGAGCTTTAACACCGAGAAGGCGGAGAGCTTCTTTGAGGACTACACCTGTAGCGTAAGCAAGAGCCAATCGACTGTCACGTTCTGGGCTTTCGTCTAAAATGCGAGTGTGGGCGTAGTATTTGTTGAAGGCCTGAGCTAGATTGATAGTATATTTAGCTATCAGTGATGGGTCAAATTTGTCACCGGCACGTTCTACAACATTTGAGAAGTTTTGGATATGTTTGATGATTTCCCAGCTTTCTGTATCAGCTAATTTGTAGTCATTGTCTGCTTCAGGTGCAAAGTTTGCTTTGCGCAAGATAGACTGAATGCGGGCATAGGCATACTGCACATAAGGACCTGTTTCTCCTTCAAAAGAAACCATTGCTTCCAAATCAAAGTCGTAGCCGTTGTCGCGGTCTGTTTTCAGATCGTAGAATTTGACAGCACCAACACCGACTGCATGGGCCACTTTTTCCTTATTTTCGAGATTAGGATTCTTAGACTCGATCTGTGCGAGAGCGCGTGAAATTGCTTCATCAAGAGTTGGTTCAAGAAGGATAATATTTCCTTTACGAGTTGATAATTTCTTCTTATCCTTGGTGACAAGTCCGAAGGTGATATGGGTCATATCGTCACTCCAGTCAAAGCCCATTTCTTTCAGTACGGCTTTGAGTTGCTTGAAGTGGTTGATTTGTTCTTGACCAACGACATAGATACTTTTTACAAAGTCGTAGGTGCGCTTACGGTACATAGCTGTTGCAATGTCGCGCGTGATGTAGAGGGTTGCACCATCTGTTTTCATGATGAGGGCTGGTGGAAGATTGTAGCTTTCAAGATCTACAATTTTTGCACCTTTTGATTCTTGCAAGAGCGCCTTGTCTTCGAGGATTTGAATCCCCTCATCCATCTTGTCGTTGTAGAAGGCTTCACCATTAAAACTGTCGAATGTTACACCGAGCTTATCGTAAATACGGTTAAATTCGACCAAACTTTCGTCACGGAACCATTGCCATAGTTCTTGTGCTTCTGGATCTCCGTCTTCCAATTTCTTGAACCATTGGCGAGCCTCATCATCAAGTTCAGGTTTTTCTTCTGCTTCGGCATTGATACGGACGTAGAGTTTGAGAAGTTCAGAGATTGGGTCTGCTTCAACAGCCGCTTTATCCCCCCATAGTTTATAGGCTACGATTAGCATACCAAATTGTTTGCCCCAGTCACCCAAGTGGTTGATACGGATTGGCTTATAGCCGAGTTTTTCATGGATATTAGCGAGAGCATCACCGATAACTGTCGAACGCAAATGTCCTACTGAAAATGGCTTAGCAATGTTTGGACTAGACATATCAACCGTCACATTTTTTCCTTGACCGATATTTAGTTGACCGTAGTGCTCTTTTTCGGAGATGACATCAGTCAGCACTTTATGTGAGACACCTGCCTTGTCCAAGAAGAAATTTACGTAAGGTCCAGTTGCTACGACATTTTCAAAGCCGGTAGTATCGAGTGTTTCTACGATACTGGCTGCAATGGCTTGTGGGGACTTGCGTTCTACCTTAGCGAGTGAGAAAGCGGGGAATGCGATGTCACCCATTTCGGACGATTTTGGTTTTTCTAGCAAGGCATAGACAGCCTCAACTTCCAAACTTGGAAGCACAGCTGCCAGTCTTTCGGCGATTATCTGTTTTTGGTTCATATAGGATTTCCTCCAAAGGTATTGAAACTATAGTCTTTTGAAATTACTTTAGCACCTCGTCACCCCTGACTTGGATGCCATGCTCGGTTTCGTGTCTGAAAGTAATTGCACTTGACTATATTTTATCATATTTCTAGGCTAATAGCAGTGAAAAATGTTATAATATCTCTATAAATATACATTCTGAGGTACAATGATGAATAAAGCAGAGCGACATGAACTAATCAAGTCGATGATTCGTCAAGAAAAGATAGGACGTCAAATGGACATTCAACAGATTTTAGAAGCTCAAGGTGTAGTGGTAACTCAAACAACTTTGTCGCGTGATTTACGGGAGTTGGGAGTGATAAAAATTCATGAGAATGGGCGTTCATTTTATTCTTTGGCAGCTGAGGAAGAGCGAGTAAATTTTATCCAATTATTGGCACAGTACGCATACAAGGTGAACAGGGCTAGTTTTATTCTTGTCCTACATTCTGAGCTGGGGGAAGCAGCTTTAATGGCCAATATTATTGATGCAGAAAAGCCAGAAACCATTCTGGGGACATTGGCAGGAGCTAACACACTCTTGGTGATTTGTCGTGATGAGTTAGCAGCCCAGCAGGTTGAGGCAGAGATAAATTACTATTTGGAATAGAGAGGAGAAACAATGGCAGTGGAAAAAATTTCTCCAGGAATGCAACAGTATTTGGATATTAAGTCTCAATATCCAGATGCTTTTTTGCTTTTCCGTATGGGAGATTTTTACGAGTTATTTTATGAAGATGCGGTGGAGGCCGCCCAGATTTTAGAACTATCTTTGACCAGTCGGAATAAGAACGCAGAAAACCCCATCCCTATGGCTGGGGTTCCCTACCATGCAGCCCAGCAGTACATTGATACTTTGGTCGAATTGGGGCATAAGGTTGCTATTGCGGAGCAGATGGAAGATCCCAAGCAGGCAGTCGGTGTGGTAAAACGCGAAGTGGTTCAGGTTATTACTCCAGGTACGGTGACAGACTCTTCCAAGATGGGTGCCGATAGTAACTTTTTGGTGGCGATTGATCGGGAAGGGATTTACTTTGCACTTTCTTACATGGATGTAGCGACAGGACAATTTTTTGTGACGAGTTTGGAGGATTTTTCCAGCCTTTGTGGCGAAATCCGTAACCTGCGGGCGCGTGAACTAGTGATTGGCTATGCTCTTTCGGAAGAAGAGGAGCAAGTTCTTGCCAATCAGATGAATCTGCTCTTGTCTTTTGAAAATGAGTTGTCTGACGATATTCATTTGATTGATTCGTCATTGACAGACTTGGAGCAGGCAGCAGCTAGAAAATTGCTCAGCTATATCCATCAGACTCAAAAGCGTGACTTGGTTCACCTGCAAAAGGTAGTTCATTATGAAATCAAAGACTATTTGCAGATGGATTATGCAACAAAATCCAGTCTTGATTTGCTGGAAAATAGTCGGACAGGAAAGAAACATGGTAGTTTGTACTGGTTGATGGATGAGACGAAGACGGCTATGGGGATGCGGTTGTTGCGGACATGGATCAATCGTCCTTTGATAGATCAAAAAAGGATTGAAAATCGTCAGGCTGTTGTGCAGATTTTTCTGGATTATTTCTTTGAGCGTAGTGATTTGATTGAGGCCTTGAAGGGGGTCTATGATATTGAACGTCTGGCCAGTCGGGTGTCGTTTGGTAAGACCTTGCCCAAGGATTTGTTACAACTTGCTCAGACCCTGGGAAAGGTGCCAGCTATCAAAAATATTTTACAACAGATGGCCGAGCCTACCTTAGCCAGTTTGGTGGCTGGGCTAGACCCGATCCCAGAACTCCACGCTCTCATTAGCTCTGCTATTGACCCAGAAGCTCAGGGGGCTATTACGGATGGAAATATTATCAAGACAGGCTTTGATGAGACTTTGGATCAGTATCGCTTGGTGATGCGTGAGGGGGCAGGCTGGATTGCAGAGATTGAGGCCAAGGAGCGGCAAGCATCAGGAATCAATAATCTCAAGATTGATTACAACAAAAAAGATGGTTACTATTTTCATGTGACTAATTCTAACTTGGGCAATGTGCCTGCTCATTTCTTTCGTAAGGCGACCTTGAAAAATTCCGAACGGTATGGAACAGAGGAGTTGGCTAAAATTGAAGGTCAGATGCTGGAAGCGCGTGATAGGTCTGCCAATTTGGAATATGAGATTTTCACGCGCATCCGCCAAGAGGTGGAAAAGTACATCGGTCGCTTGCAAAAATTGGCTCGAACCATCGCAACCATTGATGTTCTTCAAGCGTTTGCGGTTCTTGCTGAGCAACAATATTTGGTCTGTCCACAGTTTACGCAGAAGCGAGAATTGATGATTGATCGTGGTCGTCATGCGGTTGTTGAGAAGGTTATGGGTAAGCAGACCTATATTCCAAATTCTATTCACTTGGATACAACAACACACATGCAGTTGATTACAGGTCCAAACATGAGTGGAAAGTCAACTTACATGCGGCAGTTGGCAATGATTGTCATCATGGCTCAGATGGGGGCGTACGTGCCTGCGGATCAAGCAGAACTACCAATTTTCGATGCGATTTTCACTCGGATTGGGGCAGCGGATGATTTGGTTAGTGGTCAATCAACTTTTATGGTGGAAATGATGGAGGCCAACAAGGCTGTTCGTTTGGCCACGGAGCGCTCCCTTATTCTTTTTGATGAATTGGGACGGGGAACGGCTACTTATGATGGTATGGCCTTGGCTCAGTCAATTATTGAGTTCATTCACGATAAGATAGGCGCTAAAACCCTTTTTGCTACTCACTACCACGAGTTGACCGAGCTTAATCAGACGCTTTCTCACCTAGAAAATGTCCATGTTTCAACCTTGGAAAAAGATGGGCAAGTGACCTTCCTCCACAAGATTGCTGCTGGTCCAGCTGATAAGTCCTATGGGATTCATGTAGCTAGGATTGCGGGCATGCCAGAGGAGCTTTTGCAGCGAGCAGATAGCATTTTGCGAGAATTGGAAAGCCATGCACCGTCTGCTCAATCTAGTCAGGTCAGTCTGGTGAGCGAGCCGGAGCATGAACAGCCTGCTGTATTCGCAGAAACTCTTTCTCACCCAGTCCTAGATGAACTGGCAAACTTAGACATCTACAATATGACACCGATGGAAGTCATGGTGGCAGTGGCAGAGTTGAAGAAACAGTTGTAGTACCTATCAGAGGTTGGGACAATAGTCCAATCTCATATATAAAAAGCGAACAAACCAATATTCTGACAATCAGAATCTTGGTTTGTTTGCTTTTTTTGTTCAATTATAAATCTAAAGGACTTGATAATTGAGATTTTCAAAATTGAAAATCTTTTTGTCCCAAGCTCTTTTTAGGAAGGGAGGTGTACTATGCATGGAATATGAATTTTTGGTTACTTTTTTGAACTATTGTTTGACACCGTTTTCTAAAAATGATATTGTTTAGATAATTGAATGATTGCTTCGTATGATTTTGTATGAAAAGGGTAATCGGGAAGTTGTCTAGCTTTGTTAGTGGTTATGGGTATTGGCTTGATGATTAGTCATGTCTCAGGTCGGGACATAGCAGACTATGATGTCACGATTCCTAGATTTGGAGCAATCACAACTGGTAGAGTCTACAAAGAAAACTCTTCAAATGGTGTCAACCGAAACTATGCGATAGGTGGAAATAAACGAATGACGACCTCTATCCGATTGACTAGAACTGGTGGAGATATTACTCCTAGTCTACAGATGTCCTCGGGCAGTCGCATCATACTACGGTACAATGGTGGTGGAGATGCCTATGCGGGGAGTACGACTACTCTAGCTTTGGCTACTCCTCTTACCACAGTAGTGAGAGTTCAGGCTCAGGGATCTTGGAGTTCAGATGAGTGGTAAAATAGCGTGATATGGTAACTTTTTAAGTGCGATGGCAATTATATTAGGGGGATGAGGAGACTCTTTCCCCTATTCGTTAACACCTGATGAAAATCAAAATAAATGAGAAAATAAGATAATGATAGAAGGGGTACCCTTATGTCCTATTTTTTAGCAGAGTTACGAAGAGGGCTGAAGTCAAGGTTGTTTTTGATTAGCTGTTCCTTGACTTTTATAGCTCTGATAGTCGGCGTTGTGAATGGCTGGTCTTCTATTCAAGGTATTGGAGGGCTATCCTTTTTTCTGTATGCCTTTTCTCTAGGAGGAGGAGCGATTTTACCAATCCTTATACCGATTTTGGTGTCTTTTCCTTTTTCACATTCCTATATAGAAGATACCGAACACAACATGATTTACGCAGTGCTATCACGAACGACTGTGAAGAACTATTTCTTTACAAAGTTCTTTGCGATCGGTTGCGTAGCGTCTCTATCTTTATTTCTTCCCTTGTTGCTCCTGTTGGTTATAAACCAGTTTCTCTTTCCGATAGGAGCTCCTATATATCTAGGAGATATTAAGGGAGCTTGGTCGTTTATCTTTCAGGAAAACCAATTATGGTATGTGATGATAACCATTATTCATAGCACCTTTTTTGCCTTCATCTATGCAAATCTTAGCTTTGTATCAACCATTTACTTGCCTAACAAGGTGACAGCCTTAGTTGCCCCATTCTTGGTTTACTACCTTCCATCATTTGTTTTTCCATTTGTAGGATTAGATGTTTTGGAGCCAGTCAATACTTTTGACTTGACAGCCAATTCAGCATCAAATGAGCTATTTGTATATGGCCAATTAGGCTGTATTCTATTTTTGACGGTAGTGTTAGGAATTTATAAAATACAAAAGGAGCTGATACTTGATGGATATGGAGATGCTTGATTGTTTTGTAAAGTCGCATAGGAAGAAATACTTGTTTTACGTCTTTCTTTTTGTATTACTGACTACCCTTTCTTTTTTGCAGTATAGTAGCTTGAGCAAGGGGAGCGGTAATTTTTGGCTGTGGCAACTCTATTTGCAAAGTGATTTGTATTCGTCCGTTGTTGGACTTCCCTTGTTGTATCTATCGGGAATTTATTTCATTTCAGCTACGTTTTTTTCAAATAGTCTGGTCATCATTCGCTTGGACAGCCGCAAGCAGCTTATGGCGATAGAGTGGCAGGTTCAGTTTGCATTCTTAGGTAGCTTTCTATTGTTGCTGGCAACTATCGCAGCCGCAATCAGTGTATCAAGTTCTACCTTTTCGCTATCCTGGACTCCGGAGAATGTCTCTATCTATCGTGCTATCTTCGACAGTTCGCCATCTATGGATATAGAGCTATTGCATCAGGTCTTTTTTACAACCATCTATTTTGCTTTTTATCTTTTATTTCTGACAAATAGCTATACATTTTTCCGGCTTATTTTTTCAGAAAAACTATCTTTTTTACTGCTCCTTGCCTTTATTTTTTTCCAGTCATTTGTTTACAAGATGAGTTATGTTGTACCTTTGTTGCCGATTCAGCACTATCGAGTGGCAAACATAGCTGACACTGTCTCTCATATATGCTACTGGCTTTTGGTAAACGGACTACTTTTCTTTATAAATAGCAAGATGTACCTGAGAAAACAATTCTATTAAGGAGAAATAATGTCGTCTATTTTAGTAAAAAAATATGTTAATTATCGCCGTCTTCTTTTGACGCTTTTCCTGTTTGTTTTGGTACATGTTTCTGGTAAATATCTACTGGACACTGACTTTGAAATCAGTGTACTGAATTACCATCTTATGGGGTACCGTACTTTTTATACTATCGGCAAATATCTATTTCCGTATGTCTATTTTTTGTGTGCCTTTGTTTACCGTATTGATATGACGGATCAATATTTTTCACTAGTTTTCATTAGAAGTAAGAACAAGTACCGTCATATTATTTCTATTTCTGGTTTTATTTTCTTAGCCAGCCTTATTTATTGGGGAGCTTACTTAGGGATTTTTTATTTCATTTCGGGAAGGTCATCATTTGCTGAAGTGTTTGTTGAGTATCTGACCGTTGAATGCTTAACCTTACAATTAAGTGGCTTGTATTTTTTCCTTGATAGATGGATCGGTCATACACATACCGCAGCAGTTTTGACGATTTGCTATATGGGTATTATCAGTTTTCAATCAAGCATAGCAGATACGGTGACTAGTCTAGGATTTAGCTTTGTTTCGGGAAGTATCTATCTCGTGCTTATTTTTATACATATACAGAGAAAGGGAGTCGTCAGAATATGAATCCAATAGAAATAAAAGATGTTTCTTTTAGCTTTGGTCATCAACAGATATTTGATGCCATTACGGTTTCTTTTAAAGCAGGAGAAATCATTGGTATTGTCGGAAAGAATGGTTCAGGCAAGTCAGTGTTCTTTAAGTTGCTAGCAGGTCTTATAAAGCCTAAGCGAGGTGAAATCTGGATAGATGGTAAGGAAATAGCCAATTCCAGCAGTTTTGCCTCAGATATGGGTGTCCTGATTGAAGAACCTTCTTTTTTAGCTAACCTGACTGCATATGATAACTTGCGGTTGTTATTAAGTATTAACAAAAAATGTTCTAATGAGGTCATTGAGCAAACTCTCGAAACGGTTGGTCTCTCTGAATATCGGGATAAGAAGGTCAAACACTTCTCGCTAGGGATGAAGAAAAAGATGGGGATTGCACAAGCTATCATGGAAAAACCAAAAATTTTATTGTTGGATGAGCCTATGAATGCACTAGACGAAGAATCCATACTAAATATGAGAAATTTGTTCTTTGAATTGGCTAAGCAGGGAACCACGATTATCATTGCAAGTCATAATCGAGAAGATATTGATACAATGTGTGATAAAGTCTATAAAATCCATGCCTGCGGTTTGCAGTTAGAAACCTCTAATTCGTAAGTCTGACCGCCCCTATCATATCCGTCTCCCGTTATCAATCTATATACTCATAGGAGAATAAACAAGAGTCTAGACAGGCTCTTGTTTTCAGTTACTTTCAGGAAAATAAACTATATCTTGTGTTTTTGGAAGAATTTTAAGTTTTTTGACACAAGATATTGATTTTTGTTTTGTGAAGTGCTAGACTATAAGAAGTAAAACTTTTGGAGGTAGTCAAATGAACGTGCGAGAAAATGTCTTACAAAGTGTAGAATTAGCAGTGTTGAAGCGTGATGGTCGGATGGTATCCTTTGATCAGAATAAGATTTTTTCTGCTCTTCAGCGGGCCAATCAAGAATTGGAACATCCGGTTTCAGAAGCCGGTTTGAAGGTTGTGTTGGAGGCGTCTTTGGCAGAGATTGTCCGTCGTTTTGAAAAGGATGTTCAGATTTACGAAATTCAGACAGTCGTGGAGCAGGAATTACTCAAGGCTCATCTGTATGAACTGGCAGAACGCTATATCCAGTACAGAACCCAGCGCGATTTTCGCCGTCACCAAGCGACGGACATTAACTTTGAGATTCACAAATTGTTGAGTAAGGATCAGTCGGTTGTCAATGAAAATGCCAATAAAGATGCTAACGTTTTTAACACTCAACGTGACCTGACAGCCGGGATTGTTGGCAAATCGATTGGGTTAAAACTTTTACCAGCCCATGTAGCCAATGCTCATCAAAAAGGAGATATCCATTATCACGATTTAGATTATAGCCCTTACACACCTATGACAAACTGTTGCTTGATTGATTTTAAGGGCATGTTAGCTCAAGGTTTTAAGATAGGGAATGCAGATGTAGAAAGTCCCAAGTCCATTCAGACAGCAACAGCTCAGATTTCGCAAATCATTGCCAATGTTGCTTCCAGTCAGTATGGAGGATGTTCGGCAGACCGCATAGACGAAGTTCTAGCCCCCTATGCCGAACTCAATTACCAGAAGCATTTAAAGGATGCCAAGGATTGGGTTCTACCTGAGAAGCAGGAAGAGTATGCTTGTGCCAAAACTCAAAAGGATATTTATGATGCCATGCAGTCCTTGGAATATGAAATCAATACTCTTTTCACTTCCAATGGACAAACTCCATTTACCTCGCTTGGTTTTGGTTTGGGAACATCTTGGTTTGAGCGAGAGATTCAAAAGGCTATTCTCAATATCCGTATCAAGGGACTGGGGCGTGAAGGACGGACAGCTATTTTCCCAAAATTGATCTTTACGGTTAAGCGAGGACTCAATCTGGAGCCAGATTCGCCAAACTATGACATCAAGCAATTGGCTATTGAGTGTGCGACCAAGCGGATGTATCCTGATATGCTATCCTACGACAAGATTGTCGAGTTGACAGGCTCCTTCAAAGTACCTATGGGCTGTCGCTCTTTCCTACAGGGATGGAAGGATGAACATGGTCAGGATGTGACTTCTGGTCGGATGAATCTGGGTGTTGTAACCGTCAACCTGCCACGGATTGCCATGGAATCAGCAGGAGATATGGACAAGTTCTGGGAAATCTTTGCGGAGCGGATGACAATTGCCAAAGATGCTCTGGTCTATCGGGTCGAACGAGTCAAGGAAGCGATTCCTGCCAATGCTCCTATTCTCTACCAGTACGGCGCATTTGGAAAACGCTTGGCAAAGACGGATGCAGTTGATGCAGTCTTTAAAAATCGCCGGGCAACAGTTTCCTTGGGGTATATCGGCCTTTATGAAGTCGCAACGGTTTTCTACGGTGGAGAATGGGAGAACAATTCAGAAGCTAAAGAATTCACCGTTCGTATCATCAAAAAAATGAAAGAATTGACAGGTGCCTGGTCTGATGAATATGGCTATCACTTCTCTGTTTATTCGACACCGTCTGAAAGCCTGACAGACCGCTTCTGCCGCATGGACACAGAAAAATTCGGTCTTGTCAAGGATATTACTGATAAAGAATACTATACTAACAGTTTCCACTATGATGTACGGAAAAATCCAACACCTTTTGAAAAACTAGACTTTGAAAAAATTTACCCAGAAGCAGGAGCCAGTGGTGGCTTTATCCATTACTGCGAATACCCTGTCCTCCAGCAAAATCCCAAGGCCTTGGAGGCGGTTTGGGATTATGCCTATGACCGTGTCGGTTATTTGGGAACCAATACTCCGATTGATCATTGCTATGCCTGTGATTTTGAGGGAGACTTTGAGCCGACAGAGCGTGGTTTTAAGTGCCCAAATTGCAGCAATAGCGATCCCAAGCTAGTAGACGTTGTCAAGCGTACCTGTGGTTACTTGGGTAATCCACAAGCTAGACCAATGGTGAAAGGCCGTCACAAAGAGATTTCGGCACGCGTTAAGCACATGAACGGATCTAGCTTATAATCAACAATCAAATCGACAAGTGCTTCCACAGTGTTGAGCAACTGTGGAAGTTTGTTATCGTTACAGTTTATCTTTTACCATTCGGGTGAATGAGGGAACCTTCAAAGTAATCAAGAGTTTGGAAGAGCCTTGTCTGCTTACAACGGTTTTGAGTCAATACTCAAAAGTAAAAGGACATTGGTGTGTGCCTACAATTTTTTAACCTGACTCTTATATGCTTTCTCGCCAGTCTTTCCGACTTTTTGAGTAAAAAGAAAACTGACTAACAAATAGAAATGAATAGAAAAAAAGGAGAATATAATGGGAAAATATCAATTGGATGATAAAGGGAAGGCCTTGGTAGAACGCTACCATGAGAAGCATTCCACTGTAAAGAATGATAAAAAAGCCCGTGTGCAGGCTCTGCTGAAGCAAGCGCAGAAAAAAACGGAGAATGGCTTGACGAGGAGATAAACATGTTAAAGATTGGCTTGGTCGGTTTGGGAAGTATTTTCCAAAAAGCTTATTTGCCCTGTTTAAAACAATTTTCAACGATTGAATGGCACCTTTTTACTAGAAATAAGGAGACCTTGAGCCAGATTGCGGATGGTATGGTGAATAGCCACATTTATGATTCTGTGCAGGAATTGGCGAAAGTTCCACTGGATGGGGTCATGATTCATGTTGCAACACAAGCTCATGTGGAACTGGCAAAACTATTTTTAGAACAAGGAATTCCAGTCTACATGGATAAACCCCTGTCCGAAGACTACGAGCAAACTCTAGCCCTATATCAGTTAGCGCAGGCCAGAGGAGTCTTTCTTATGGCAGGATTCAATCGTCGCTTTGCTCCAAAAGTTCAACAACTAAAGGAGCAGTCGGATAAGCGCAGGATTCTTGTCGAGAAAAATGACGTGAATAGTCCGGGAGAATTGCAATTCAAGCTATTTGATCTCTTTCTTCATCCCTTGGATACAGCT
Organism: Streptococcus ruminantium; assembly: GCF_003609975.1. Lineage (NCBI taxonomy): Bacteria > Bacillati > Bacillota > Bacilli > Lactobacillales > Streptococcaceae > Streptococcus > Streptococcus ruminantium. The sequence continues at coordinate 2,012,979 of NZ_AP018400.1, read as the reverse complement.
CTCTATCTGTTAGATAGTCAGTTAGAGGCTGCGACCTTCTCCTATCATCTCGAAGAGGGACTCCTGAGTCAGGTCAGTGTCACTTTGCGAGCAGGAAATACTTCTGCGGTGGCTGCCATGAACTTGCAATCAGGCAGCAGGCGTGAAATAATGGAAGTCCAGACCCCGCAGGCTACCTATCAGTTGAAAAATCTGGAAGATATGCGGATATTCACCGCAGATAAAGAAGTGCAAGATGGTTTCGGAGCTTGGGAGAATACGCTGTATAAAAGGGGCTTTGAAACCATCATCCATCAGTTTTTGGAGTCTCTAGAGACTAAGGTAAATCCCGTTGATCCGAAGTCGAGTTTGCTCAGTCACTGGCTGTGCCATCAGATACTCCATTCAAGGAGTTCAAGAGGAGAATTAGATGTCTACTTACCAGAAAAAGTTACAACTCAGACGACCAAATCAACAGGATAAGGATACCATTCTGGACATGCTTGCGGAGTTTGAGCGTGAAGGAAGTGCCATGGATGGGGGATTTTACTCTAAAGATTTGGATTTTTTAGACTGGTTGGAGAGAAATCAGGATTATGAACTAGGTTTGAATCTACCAGATGGTTTTGTCCCCTGTATTCAATACGTTTCCTTTGATGCGACTGGTCGGGCTATTGGCTTTCTTCACCTTCGACTAAGGCTCAATGACTTTTTGCTCAACAAGGGAGGACACATCGGTTACTCTATCCGTCCGAGTCAGCGCCAAAAAGGCTATGCCAAAGAACAGTTGCGACTCGGCTTGCAGGAGGCAGCTTCCAAACATATTTCTAAGGTTTTAGTGACCTGTTCGGAAAAAAACGAAGCCAGCCGGCGGACGATATTGGCCTGTGGAGGTGTTTTGGACGATTGCCGCGAAGGGATCGAGCGCTATTGGGTTGAGCTCTAGACGGACTTGATGTATCGTAGAAGATTTAGCAGTTGGCGGGCTCAAGATAGAAGAAGGCTGACCGAAGTTGTTGAAGAAAATGCGGCTTAGAAAAAAGTCTTTTCCTGTCCGTTACATCATCAAGCAGTTTTCCCGTAAACCAGAAGTAGAAAGGAATGGAGTGACTAAGTTTAATTGAACTTGAGAAGGAAGCTCAGAATGTAGAAAAAGATAAAATCTACAGTGCTGTGCCACTTTCTAGTCGCTCTTAGTAGCAAAACATGAACAATCCCAAACCACAGGAGTGGAAGAGCGAGGAGCTTAGTCAAGGGCGGATTATTGACTACAAAGCATTTAACTTTGTGGACGGTGAAGGTGTGCGTTGCTCCCTCTATGTGAGTGGCTGTCTCTTCCATTGTGAAGGTTGCTATAATGTAGCAACCTGGTCCTTTAAAGCAGGTATTCCTTACACCAAGGAGCTAGAAGACCGTATCCTAGATGATTTATCTCAACCCTATGTGCAGGGCTTGACTCTTCTAGGGGGTGAGCCTTTTCTCAATACAGGCACCGTCTTGCCCTTGGTGAAACGGATTCGGCAAGAACTACCTACCAAGGATATCTGGTCCTGGACAGGCTACACATGGGAAGAGTTGATGCTAGAAACTCCAGATAAGTTGGAATTGCTATCTTATTTGGATATTTTAGTGGATGGGCGCTACGATCGTACCAAGCGCAATCTTATGCTGCAATTTCGCGGCTCCTCCAACCAGCGCATTATTGATGTCCAAACATCCCTAAAGGACAATAGGGTTATCCTCTGGGATAAACTAAAAAAGTAGGATTCTCATTAGCAGTTAGATGAAAAAAACAGCCCAGTGGGCTGTCTCAAAATACGAAGGGCGTTAGAACATGGTTCTAGCGGCTTTTTTGTAGTAAAAACTGTGAAAATATAGGGAAAATCAAGCAGACCTTGCCTGCTGGACAAAGGAAAAACCTCTATCCATAAACTAGAGGAAAATAATCACTGAAGAATGTTTCTAATAAACTGTAGCGTTTCCTTTTTCTGTTCATCACTGAGCTGTTCAATCAATAATTCAATTTCGGATTTTTCGGTTGGCTTTTTAATATCAGAATTACCTAGTAGATAGTCTGTGGAGACCTTAAAAAAATCAGCAAGCTTCTCAATGCTCTTCTTAGAAGGACTTCTTAACCCTTTCTCCCATTGAGCATAGCTTTGAGGACTCGTGTGGAAAACATCAGCTATGTTTCTTTGAGTTAAGCCCGCTTCTTTTCGTAATTGTTTTAGGCGACTTGTAAACATAATAAGCCTTTCCGAATGATTTATTATTTTTTTGAAAAAATGGTTGATAACGTAATCAATTGATTATATAATCTGATTTATCAAGAATCAATCTGGGTAGTATGTAAGACAATCGGTAGTAAAAATATACGGTCAGGATTACTGTAAGGAACGCTGTCTTTATGTTTCTCGTAGTCCTCGGCTGAGTATCCAATATCAGTTCGTAGCAAGGAGTCTCTAACTTTGTGTAAGTCTACCATGGGAACATTTTTCATAAAGGATAGGATACTGTTGAAGACACTACCAACTTTACCACAGATAGAAAACTTTTTAATGGCTACAACCATGCAATCAAAGGCAATCTCTTGCTTGCATGATTCTAGCTATTAAAGCTAGACCGCAGATTATTAAATAGCTTCTATACATTAAAAAAGGTGAAAAGGGAGAGAGAACTCTCCAACAATCCACATAAACAACCAATACCATTATATAGGATTGTCGGATAAAAAACAAGTCTTTTCCATTTCAAGGTGCGAACCCCACCAAACGTCCCTTGTTGGTAGTGTATGCTTGGGTTAGTTAGTAAACGAGGTGTGAGAGCTGAGTGAAAACTAAGCTAGTAAGTCATACGAGCTTCCGAGTAGATCCGAAAGTATCTGGATTTACAGAGAGTCAAGTAGAGAGCGAGGGTGACGTGTATATCCATCTGTCTAGTGGTGCGACGACATGAGCATGAGTAACAGACGAGTGGATGAAGTAAGTTTTTTCGTCATGCAAAAGAATGAAAAGTTTCCAACTGATGACGAATAGTGTATAGGAGTGTATTTTAGAATAATTTGCTGCGTGAGACGATTTGTGAGTTCAAGTCGTCTTTTTTGACAACAGGAATGCCATTATCTGTCTCGTCCGAGCAGATGGTGGCTTTTATTTTGGTTTTATAAGCAAATACTTCTTTGCTACTTCTTCGTTTTTGCAGCATGAGGAAAAGAATGCGAGGACGAAGGAAGTAGCTTATCTGTTTTTATTGAGAATATTTAGTGAAAGGACACAGTATGAAAAAATTTAAATGTAATTACCGTAAAGTGGGGAAGATTTGCCTTGCTTGTGTCATTGCTTGTACAGTCCTAACAGGATGTAATGATCCAAGTGGCAGTGAATCAGGAAATCTGCTTGCTGATAAGATTGATTCCACCACTTCTAAAATTGACAAGCCTGATTCTGCTGTAAAAAACACGAAAATCTTTCTTACATCAAAATGTATATCCATGCTCGCCATTCCTTCCTCGCTAGTTGCCGCAGACAGTAGAAAAGCAAGAACTGTAAACCCTGTTATGATCAATGGCAAGGTTCTAAATGGTCGTACGGTATCTAGCGGTCAACAAGTGGTGTTGAATCAAGTGGTAGATTTTGGGAATACAAAATTCCAGTCATTTTTTTACGAAGATGGAAAATTTTATTCATTGCAAGATAATGCAGCTTCTCCTGTTACTGTATTTGATACGAAAGGAAAAATAATAGATAGAATCTACAAGAAAGCAACTGGTCATAACAATGACATCCTTGCTCTAGGCAATCTCAAATATATCACATCAGGTGGCACCAAACTGTATGTTTGGAATACGGATACAAATGCGGTATCCACTGTTCAGCTTGATATGGTTGCACAGTATGCGAGGGATAATAATACTCGGATTGATATTGGTGGGATAGCTCGGTCAACAACAAATGGCAATATCCTGTATCTGGTCGGTCTTGATAAGCATGCTACAGCAGCCATTGAGCGTGAAAAGGGGGCGAATATCATCGTATTTAAACATGACTTGACTACTGGTAGACAGGAATTTCTGCTGCGGGATGAGCTAAATTATATCGGCCTGCTACAGGGAGCAGTAGAACATAATGGTATCTTGTATGTTGCTCAGAATAGTAAGACAGACAATTCCAATTTATCAAATTATACAGGAATCACAGTTAAGGCGTATGATGCTGAGACGACTGCCCATCTTGATGATATTCAGATTGATGGAAGGTTTGAAGCCGAAGGCATGCAGGTGATAGAACGAGAGGATGGTTCTAAGGAAGTCGGTCTTGGACTACATGGTAGTGGTGCAGAGAAAGTCATCTCTTTTGTACCGCTTGAAAAGCCAAAGCAGAAGCAGACTAGCATTTCTGAAGCGCCCAGTAGTGTTATGGTAGCTGATACAGAAAAAACATCCTCGAATCCTACGGCGATTTCTGAAACAGCAACGGGAGAGGTTGTTTAAAATCCTGAAGCGGTGAGTGAGAAAGTACTGACTCTACTATCGTGAGGTATGGACTGTAGCAATAGACCAAGTTGGAACAATGAAAGGGACTGACTTTCTCCTTGTACTGCCCCCAAGCGTTAGATGTATTCTCTAACTTTTGGGGTGCAGTTCAGCTCAAGGTTGGTCTTTTTCTTTTAGTATGATGGTTCCTCAAACTACTCTGGAGGTGGGAGCTGGGCGGCCTACTATTCTCCCAAGTTTTATACCACGGTTGCTTGACTACTTTTCCTCTCTTTAAGGTCATAAAAAAGAGCGTCCCGTTTTGGGAACGCACTTTCGTTAAGAATGTTTTGTTTTTGAATGTTTTGTATAATAAGGTTGAGATACTCTTATTTTGTTATCTCTGCTGAATGTACTATTTTAGACATAGTCTTTTGTAGCATCTGATTCTGGTGGTACTGGTGGTTCTGGAGTTGCCAGACCGCCAGACGTAGTAATCACATCTTCTGACATGAAGGCAACTGTCTTAAACTCAGGTTTTTTGTATTCCTTTACCATGGTGGGTCTCCTTTCCTTAATGTCTTACAGCATTATATCATAATACTCTAGCGATGTAAACTACTATGTTTATCAAACTAATAGTACCCACCAACTGCGTCACCTAGGTTGGCATCGGTGTTGTTTCTAGTGGTTCTGGTGTTTCAGCGCCAGAAGTCGTAATCACATCTTCTGTCTCAAAAACAACCGTTTTAAACTCAGGTTTTTTATATGCTTTTACCATGCTGGTCGCCTTTCTGTAGTGTTTCGTGATATTGTCATATCCTCTAGCAGTGTGAACTACTATATTTATCAACCTAATAGTACCGTCGAACAGATCCTAGGAAGGGATACGCTCTTCCTCTGCTGGCGGTGCTGGCGTTTCAGTACCGTTAGACGTAGTAATGACATCCTCTGCTTCAAAAACAACCGTCTTAAACTCAGGTTTTTTGTATTCTTTTACCATGCTGGTCTCCTTTCTTATAAACTCTTCAAACTAATCTATGTCTTCTGTTGGAGGTGCTGGAGTTGCAACGCCGTTTGAAGTTGTAATCACGTCTTCTGCTTCAAAAACAACCGTCTTAAACTCAGGCTTTTTGTATTCTTTTACCATGATAGCTCCTTTCCGATAGTGTTTTTTATCATCTCTCCCTACTTTTCAAGGGGGAGCTAATAAACTCCTTGGGCTAGTAACGTACGTCTACACTGCAATGGTGATGTTTTTTGGCTGGAAGTGCTGGAGTTTTAAGTTCATTAAAGAAGTAGGAATTGCATCCTTTACTCCCCGAAATAACCCTCTTAAACTCAGACTTCCTGTACTCTCTTGACGTACTACTTCCTCATAATAATCTGTAGCGATTCTATCACAGAAACCCTATCTTGTCAATAGATACTGGGCTAAATTAGTAAAAAAGTAGCTCTCTGTCTCTATCTAGCTTGAATTTAGGTACATTTTTTTATATAATGGAAGTCAAGCTGACTAGAAAGAGAGAAAACGATGTATTTTATCACCTGCACACGGGCAAATCTCCGCTACCGTTGGGAGAGTGAGGTACTACTGACCAATCTTCAGACCCATGGTTCCTACGATGTCATCTTTTTACTGTACGGTGAAGACAAGGACATGGGACCCTACCTCCAAGAAAAGTACGGCATTACTTACCATTACTTTGAGGATGATCGTCCCAACCATCAATACCCAACCTCGATTCGCCCCTACCTCTGGTATCAATTTTTGAAAAAATATCCCCACATGGAAAAAGAGACTTTCTTCTATATTGATACAGATATTATCTTTAGGGAGATGGTCGATTTTGATAAGATTCCGGTGAGTGCTCACCAGTGGTACGGAGCTCATAGCCCCACTGTCAAGGCAAGTTTCTTGCGCTCAAAACATCCTTTCTACCTACAGGGATTACAGACCATTTTGAATGTAACAGACGAAGAGCTAGAATGGACAGAAACCAGTCCTGCTGGTGCTCAGTGGCTGCTTGCTCAGCCGACAGCAGCTTTTTTTCACGAAATGTATGTCCAATGTGAGCGGATTTACGATTTTCTGTTGACGATGGAGAAGCTCCAATTGCCTTTAGAGGAAGAAGAAAAGCTAGATAGGTATGGAAAATGGCTGACAGATATGTGGTGCTTAGCCTGGATGGCTCCAAAATACGGTATCACTGTACACACCTCTACTGAGTTGAACTTTTCGTGGCCTGTTCGTCCTGCAAACGAATGGAATGACTATAAGATTCTCCATAATGCTGGGGTTTTGAGTAAGGATGAGCCTGCTTTTTACAAGACAGAGTGGAAGAATATCCCCCCTTTCTTTTTCAAGCATGATAAAGTATCCCCAGAACTCGGTTCCATCCACTATGTAAAGGCGATTCAAGCTGTGGAGATTCGACCACAAGATTATGACACTATCCGAATTTTAGGCACCTTTATCACCAATCAGGTGAAGGAAGCCTATATTGCTATCCCTTTGGATGAAATCAAAGAAAAGGTTCCTGGCTACATTGAATTAAACGATACTAGCTACTTACTTTGGACCCTCATCCACGAAAAAGGCTCCATCCAAGAGGTTATCAAAGCCTATAGCCAAGCTTTTGGAATTGAAGAAGAATGGGGAAGACAAGACTTGTTTGATTTTGTTGCCTATCTAGATACCATGAAAATCGTTCAAATCAGTTAACGACAGCTCAGAAGTAGCGTTCCTGATATATTCGGATTTATTTCGTTAAAGACAGGATTGGCCTATCTGACAGATCCTTACAGTGATGAACAAGAAAAGGAAGAGAAAGTGGAAATATTTACTATTCGTCTAGCAGAGTTGGTGATTCGGGTAATCTGTCGCTTTGCTTCGACACGGACATTTTGCAAAGATTATCTGACAGATGACGAACCCGACCTTACCATCGAAGTGCAACAAAAGGATATTGATTTTGAGCGGATGAAAGGTGGTGAGGAGGCGCGGCATTTTTCGGGAAACTATTTGGAACAAATCGCCCTCTATCGCTTGATTTGTGAAGAGTTACCCGCCCATAATCGACTGCTCGTCCATGGTTCAACAGTGGTGGTAGATGACAAAGCCTACCTATTTACGGCACCAAGTGGGACAGGAAAATCTACTCACAGCCAACTCTGGCTTCAGGTCTTTGGTGATAGGGCACGTATCTTGAATGATGACAAGCCTTTGTTGTTCATTACTGACGATCACATCCGGATTTACGGTACACCTTGGGACGGAAAGCATAGGCGATCTTACAATGGCTGTGCTCCCTTGCAGTCGATCTGTTTTCTAAAGCAAGGATCGGAGAATGTGGTCGAACAATTATCAGAAACAGCCGCTTTTGATCGACTCCTAACTCAAACTTACCGTCCTCTACAGTCGGTCACGCAACTGCAAAAGACCTTATCTTTGTTGCAGAAGGTGAGTCAGCTACCCATCTATCAACTGACTTGTACCATTTCAACAGAGGCTGTTGATTTGATTTACCAGCAGATGAAATCATAACATTATCAACGAACTTATTACCATAGGAGAAACAGATGAAACTAAAAGAAGGAATCCTACTACATCATGACCGTGATGATGAATATATCGGTATCACCATGGGAGACTTAGCAGAAACATTTAATGGCATGATCCGTTACAATGCGACTACTCATTTTATTTTAGAGAAGCTTCAGTCTGACATCAGCAAAGAGGAGTTGGTAGGTATTCTCTGCAAAGAATATACCGTCAGCCCTCAAGAAGCAGCCGAGGACTTGGGGAAACTTTTGCAGGAGTTGGATGAGATTGGCTTGCTTGAGAATTACTCAAATTAAGCCTCGGATTGGGTCTTGGACTGCTTTTCAACGTTATTCTTTGAAAGTCAAGCGTAGACTTGGTTTGATAAACTTCCATTGCAAAGTGAGCTAAAAAACACAGAAAATATTGAATTCTTGAATACATCAAGTCAATATTTTCTGTGTTTTTGATTTTGTTTAGGCGGATACTTTATACAGTGGAAGCTGTCTTTTGTCCAGCCGCATCTTGTTTTGCCTTTTCTTCTGTGTAGATTACTCTTTTTTCTTTGACCTTTGTCAAGCCATCGACACAAGAAGACATAAGTGTCGCCACTACATCAAAGGAGCTTGAGAGGTGTAGGTCTAGCATTTCCATCGGTGTATACCTTGGTAGCACTGTAACACCCGGGATTTCTGTGTAATCAAGGTCATCCCTTGGGTGTGGCTTGAGGTAGACATGGTAACCAGCTTCTTGCGCCTCTTGCGCTATTTTAAAATAAAAATAATACTGCTTTACGTAGTCTGGACTCTTGTCTGCCTTTCTAAAACTCTTCCAAAAGTCCTCCGCTAAAGGCTGGGTCAGTATCAAATAGGATGGCGAGGTAAGCTCTAGATTTTCTAACTGATAGAGTTCAAAAAGCTTTTGTAAGTGCGCCTCCTCTTGGCTTTCAAATAAAGCTTGACGAGGAACTTCGATAAATTTATCCAGAAACTGGGCATAATAGGTATTGTCTTTGATTTTGCTGAGGTCATTGATCTCAATATCTAGACAGACGGGACTGGAACCGTACAATCCGTTGACAGGGTCCTTATCTGTCAGATTTTTCAACTGTGCATGGTGATAATGAAAATTTAAACCGTCTTCTATCAGATGGTAGGGATAGCGCTTATCTCGAAAGGCTTGACCAATCTGATCGGCATCGTTAAAGAGGTAGATTTGGTCTTCATCTTCTAGCCAGTCAAAATACATTTCTGCTTGGACGACATCTGCTGTCAGGATCTTGACCCAAATATCTGGAAAGAGGATGTTAATCCTTTCTGCGAGTTCTTGATAGCCGCGAACATTCCGATTGAGAAAGAGGGCCATGGGTTCCTCTTTTTTATACTTCATCAGAGCGATCATAACCTGCATATTGGTAAAGCAAAAATATTTTTTCATTACATCTCTTTCTATACTGTGTTATTTCTCTTTTTTCCTCGACATAATACGAACTATACTTGAAAATTTTTGCAACCTTTTCTTGGTTGGAACCCAACGATAGATATAGATAAAAGGAAGAAGATAGGGATGTTTTTGTAGGATAGGAAATACCAAGCGCAGTCGCTCCACTGGTGGAAAGAATTGTTCTTTCCAATAGGTAAGTGAATTGCCACTATGGTTTTCCAATTGGTTGATAATCTGGTTATCCTTTAAGCCATAGGTTCCTGATGAGAGCATATAGGAAAGGACTCTCATTTCTTCCTCTGTCAAATCTTTTAAGGGAACTGCCTCTGAACCAAATAGCTTAAAGGCTAAGGACCTATGTTGCTCTTCAAAGTTTGTCAAGCCAATTTTTTCCAGTTCCTGACGGATATATGTCCAATCCATCTTGTTTTGTTCAGCTTCTAGGAGTAAGAAAAGGTCTACCAGGCTGCGGATACCGGTACCCGATTCCGAATAGTGCTTGTAGTCATGAATCAGTTGGTAGAGATAAAAATCTTCCAAACAGAAACGATAAGCGAAAGGATTGTCCTGATCTTGAATGAGGCGCTCCTTGATGTCTTTATAGTAATTTTTTCCGATCTTATCTAGTGATGAAATGAGTGGATCGATTAGTGTTCGATGCATTTCAAAATGAAAGATTGGTTTTTTCATATAGGCATCAACGTTGATTTCATAGATAAATTCGTAGCCTTCTTTTTTGAAAAATTCTCTGACTTCTTTTTCAAAAGTTTCATCAAAGAGAATATCATTATCCGACATGACCCGCATCCCCAGCTTAGGATAGTATTTCTTTAGGTGAATCCCTTTTAGTTCCATGTACCAAATACCTTCCTGGGACAACCATCTGGTAATCTTTTGGCGTTCATGATCAAATAATAATTCTCGGCGGATAGCTTGATTTTTGGATTCCTGAAAATCTTGAGGCAGATCAATAGAATCTTCTAATATCATGGCTACCATAGCGGACAAGCTGTGAAATTTGGAGAAACTGTAAAGTTTTTCCAAGTTCATCTGAGCTATTTTCTCCTGACAGATTGGCTTTTTTTGAAGGTAATGTGCCAATAAATAGAGTAAATCTTCTTGTGTTTGTGAAAACATACGTTTCTTTCTAATTCATTCGGTATTTTAACTCCACTCCTGACTCGGAAAAATGGAGTTGTTTGTTGCAGATGCCTAAGGCTGCTGGTCTATGGGTTACAATAATCATTGTCCTATCTGTCATTGCCTTGAGATTTTCTAAAATAGCTTTTTCTGTCTCCTCATCTAAGGCACTGGTGGATTCATCTAGCACTAGAATAGGTGATTGAGAATAGATGGCGCGTGCAATGGATAAACGTTGCAACTGTCCTTCAGACAAGCCTGAGCCGTCTTCGCCCAAGACAAAATCTAAGCCCTGTGAAAGATTTTCAACCAATTCTCGTGCGCAGGCCAACTCAAGTGCTTGCCACAGTAATCGCTCCTCATCCGCAGACAGGTTTTCTGAAAAGGTGACGACCTGACGAATTGTTCCAACCATTAAATGCTTAACCTGTGGCACATAGGCAAATAGGCGATGAAAACGAGCATCTAATGGGATGGTTTTTCCGTCTGTCAAGCGCAAGAAGCGCTGCCCTGCTTGTAGATCGTAGATGGAAAGAATCAGCTTGGTCAAGGTGCTTTTGCCACAGCCAGAAGGGCCAGAAAAGGCGATGTAGTCCCCTTTTTGAATGTCTAGCTGGAGATTGGCAAAGAGATTGCGTCCTGTGTAGGAAAAACTAGCCTCCTCAAAGACAATGGCATCAAGTTTTTCGTAGACTTCCTCGATTTCTGAATAGGACTTAGCTTCTCCTCGTACAGCATTCATCTGGCTAACCTCCATCAATCGTTCGCAGCTCACCAAGGTTGAGTAAAAACTTGGAATGTAGCTGGTTGCAGTCGAAAAGGGTTGGCTGACTTGAGCAACCAAGCGTGTAATGGCTACAAAGGCTCCGTAGGAGATTGCGCCTGTATAGATACCATAGGCACAATAGATGGCTGATAAGATATAGGCTGTCTGCAAGACTAGACTGAGGGCTGTGATATTGATATTTGAAAAAGTAGTCTGCTCCAGTCTGGCTTTTTTATGCTGTTCTAGGTAGTCATGAGCTTGCTCTTCAACCTTTTTTTCAATAGAAAAGGTCTTTATCACTAAGAGACTGCTGAGATAATCCTTGTAGAAAACCTGTAATTGGCTCGTTTTTTCTTGAATATTGCGATAAAGGCGACGTAGTTTTAGCTTCATTCCAAGACCAATCAAGAGATAGATGAGTCCCATTGGAAAGATGAGCCATAAAAATTGGGGTTGAATATGGCTGAGCATTAGTAGAATCGCAACAAGCCGACTCACCATACCGACCAGTCCTGGCAAGACGGTTGCCATTCCTCGTGAGATAATCCCTGTATCAGAAGTCAAGCGAGTCTGCCATTCGCCCGTATGAATTTGGGAAATGGATTGATATTCCCTTTGAAAAAGTGTTGTTAGCAGATAAGTCTTAAAGTGATTTTCAATGTCAGCTCTCGTTGCTTCCCCCCAATAACGTTGAAATGCGTGAGCTAGTATTTGCACTGCTATAATAAATAAGAGCATGAAGGCTGAAAACCAAAGTTCGTTACTATTTTTTGCAACTGCCGCATCAATGATATTGCGAAAATACAAGACAAAGAGTACGGAAAAAATAGAGGAAATCAGCTCCAAGAGGCAGAGAAAAGCGATTTGCAGTTTCTTGGAAACTGGCAATATAGAAAATAGCCATGTAAAAACATCTTTTATGGGTGGGTGGTGTAGTTCTTTCATTACCCTTGAATCTTTCTTTTTAGTCGTGATAGCTGTTGACGGAGCAACATGAAGGGTTTGCGAAGCCAGAGGCTATGTAGCCAGATGGATACATAGATCCTATAGCCTTTGTGGTCTGTAGAGAACCACTTCCCTTTCCGATAGATTTTGGTCACATAACCAAAAACCTGCTCTCTTGCTACTGTCTCCCCGTGCAGGCAGTTATCTCCCCGTGTGTAGTAATACTGCTCATCCTGATGGATGATGCGGTGGAGGACAAGTTGACCGTTTGACTTTTTTTGGAAGATTGGGATGTCCCCTATTTTTAATGAGTGATCTGGGAGGGGTTCTAAACGGATTTGTGTGGCTTTTTTATGGCGTTTATCATACAAGAGCGGACGCATGCTGATGCCCTGTGTTACATAAATCACTGAGCGTCCTGCTTCTAGTTCTTCTCTGATTTGTGAGTGATTCACGGATTTCTCCTCATGTATAAAATGTACTTACCGAGTCGTTTGTTCATTTTTATTAAAAACAGTTGATAGTAAAAATGAATCTACCTTTCATTATAACGCAATTTGTCAAATTAAGCCAGATGAAAAAATGATTTGCGCCTGCTTGAATAAAGGATAACAGTGGCTGGTCACGTTATGAAAAAGGCTTGGGGAATAAGGGGTAGGAAGATAAGCTTATGAGTCTATCCAATCCTGTTTTATGTGCATGGGAATAGGCTTCGCTATATGTTTACACTGTCATTTTATCTCTTCTTGGTTTGAAAGAGAATGAAAAACACAGAAAATGTTGGATTCTTGAAATGCATCAAGTCAACATGTTTCTGTGTTTCATTTATCAACTAGTTTTTCTCTGACTCCATAATGTAATAGAGTTGTTATGGTTTTATCTCAAAAGCATTTCACATCTTATGTAGTTCAGAAAAGGTGTAGAAAACGTGAATAATGACTCTAAAAATCATTGATAAATTTGAGGGAATTCCTATTTATTATGGATAAGTTTATATTTGTGGCGATGATAGATCAAGACCACACTAACAAAGGCAACTAGCTAAGCAAGTGTGTCCGCTATAGTCCTATTTGTCTCCGTATTCGTAGTTGTTGTTAGTCAAACCACGAGAGTATAGATAGCCAGCTAGGCGAGTGTCTCCGTTATAGTCATGCTTTTCTTCATTTCCATAGTCATTGTTAGTCAAACCACGGGAGTAGAGATAGCCAGCTAGACGAGTGTCTCCGTTGTAGTCATGCTTTTCTTCATTTCCATAGTCATTGTTAGTCAAACCACGGGAGTAGAGATAGCCAGCTAGACGAGTGTCTCCGTTGTAGTCATGCTTTTCTTCATTTCCATAGTCATTGTTAGTCAAACCACGAGAGTAAAGGTAACCAGCTAGACGAGTGTCTCCGTTGTAGTCATGCTTTTCTTCATTTCCGTAGTCATTGTTAGTCAAACCACGGGAGTAGAGATAGCCAGCTAGGCGAGTGTCTCCGTTATAGTCATGCTTTTCTTCATTTCCATAGTCATTGTTAGTCAAACCACGGGAGTAGAGATAGCCAGCTAGGCGAGTGTCTCCGTTATAATTTTCTTCGGCACTAGCAGATGGAGCTAAAATGGTAAGAAGTAGAGCGCCTGTCATTGCTAGAATACGGGCAGAAAACTTTTTGTTAGTAATAGTAAACATATTAACCTCTTTAACTAAAATGGTATTTTATCCAGGTACCTAGAATGAAAACGCGTTCTACGTATAGGATAGCTTACGAGGGGAGGTTTGACAATAGGATACAGAACAAAAACACAAAAGAATTACATGATAGATAGACAATGATAAGTCATATAGGGAACTCCAAAAAATTGAAAGGAAATTTTGCGATAAGGCAGACAAAATCAAAACGATAAAAACGGCTTTAAAAAGATTTTTGGTCATCGTTGAAAGAGAAGATGAGAATAGGTAGAGAGCTCAAAACATAGAAAGTTAGGACTAAAAGAAAAGATTTTCGACCATATCTGGATCAAAATCTATCATAAAATGAGAAAAAGCCTTGTAAAACAAGACTTTCCCACATATCAACCAATCCTCCCTGTAGGGATCGAACCTACGACCCACGGATTAAGAGTCCGCTGCTCTGCCAGCTGAGCTAAGGAAGGATAGAAAATAAAAATGCTGTATTGGTACCGGTTATCCATGAATTGTATTGATCCCGCACGCTAAAAGCAGGTGGGTGACACGTTTCGGACTTAGTTGCTTCTGGGTGTGCCAGCTTGCATACTGTCAGAAGATCTTTGTCTCCCTAGTAATACAAAAATAGTCGGTCAACACATAGGTATGAATTCGTATACCACAGCAGTTCTTATTTCTAACTTAATATTACCACATTTTTTGGAAAAATCAAGAGGAAAAATCAAAAAAATGTAAGCGATGTCAACAAAAGAGAATCTAAATCCCTGTTCTATCAAGGGATTTACGATTTTATTTTTTTCAAATTTTTTATTTTTTCTTGGGTCATGCCTAAAGCGCGCTCATATTTTCCAGTATCGTTGGCAGTGAAGTAGTTTGCAGTCAGTAACTTATCAGGTAGGTATTGTTGGTTGACCCATTTTTCCGGATAGGAATGAGGGTAGCGGTAGCCAATCGCATTGCCTAACTCTTTGCTACCAGCGTAGTGTCCATCCCGCAAGTGGTTTGGGATTGGTAAATGTCCCTTTTTTTGCAAATCAGCTAGAGCTGCATCCATAGCCAGATAGGCGGAATTTGACTTGGGAGACAGGGCAAGGTCGATGACAATGTTGGCAATCAAAATCCGTGCTTCTGGGAAACCGATTTTTTGTGCTGCTTCAAGGGCTGTTACCGTGTGGAGCTGCGCTTCTGGGTTGGCTAAACCGATGTCTTCATAGGCAATGACGGTCAAGCGGCGAGCCAAACTAGGCAGGTCTCCAGCCTCAATCAAGCGGGCAGCATAGTGGAGGCTGGCATTGACATCGCTACCTCGAATTGATTTTTGTAGGGCGGATAGGATGTCATAGTGAGCATCCCCACTCTTATCCATACTGATATAGGATTTTTGTAGGCTATTTTCCACAGCGTCAAGGTCAATATGGCGGTTGCCATTTGTTTCTTTTGTGGATAGAACGGCTAATTCCAGTGAATTGTAGGCAGCACGCAAATCACCATTGGTGGCATTGGCTAGGAAATCTAGAGCTTCTGGTTCAATGGTGACGGGGAAGGCGAAGCCTCTCTCTGTATCTAGCAAAGCTGTTTCCAAGGCTTGTCGAATATGACTGGTATCCAAGGGCTGTAACTCGAAAATCTGTACGCGACTACGAATGGCAGGTAGAATGGCAAAGAAGGGATTTTCTGTCGTGGCTCCAATCATAATGATATTTCCATTTTCCAAGAGAGGTAAAAGAAAATCTTGCTTGGTCTTGTTGAGGCGATGGATTTCGTCCAGAAGTAAGACAAGACCACCTGAAAATTTGGCTTCTTCAGCGATTTCCTGTAGGCGTTTTTGGTTATCCGTCGTGGCATTGAATGTCCGAAAGGCGTATTTTGTTGTGCCTGCAATCGCCGAGGCAATTGAGGTTTTGCCAATGCCTGGAGGACCGTAGAGAATCATGGATGACAGCATGTTGGCATCTATCATGCGACGGATGATTTTTCCGGGACCGACCAGATGTTCTTGACCGATGACATCATCAATAGATTTAGGGCGCATGCGAAGGGCGAGATTGGCTGGCATAGGCTTCCTTTCTGTGCTTTTATGGTATAATCATTATACTACAAATTCAGGAGTTGGGGATAGGAGAAGATGGTTCAAGTGACGGTATCTGTTTTGGAAGAATACTTGCGTGACAATTATGAGATGGGAATTTCCGAACAAAGCCTATTTATGAAATTAGTGGAAGAAGTGGGTGAAGTAGCAGAGCTGCTCAATAAGCGTGCTGGCCGTAAGATGGTAAGCGAGGAGGAAGATTTATCGAGTCGCCTAGCTGAAGAATTGGCCGATGTCATTCACTACGCAGTAGCTATCGCAGCTGTCAATCAGTTAGATTTAACCGAGGCGATTATAGAGAAAGACAAATGCGCTTCTGTCAAATATGGTCACGAAACCAATTTGCTGGAATATATAGAAAAGGGGAGATAAACATGGCAAAACATGGCTTTTTAGATGTGCTAGAGGCAGTGTTGGACAAGCATTTTACTTATGATTATGAGCTTAACTGGGACAAGAAAAATCATGCTGTCGAGCTGGCTTTTATCTTGGAAGCACAAAATGCGGATGGGATTGAAACGGTAGATGATGAGGGAACCGCATCTACTGAGGATATTTTTTTGGAGGAGTACGTCCTTTTCTACAACAAGGAAAAATCTCAATTTGATGCAGAAGATTATCTAGTTGCCCTACCATTTGATGCCAAAAAAGGCTTTTCAGCTGAGTTTTTGACCTATTTTGCAAGATTTTTAAAGGATACAGCAGATCAAGGCTTGGATGATCTCATGGACTTCTTGGTGGATCCAGAAGCCCAAGAGTTTGCGATGGAGTGGAATGCGCAAGCCTTTGAAGCAGGAAGGGCTGAGCTGGTGGAGAGTGAGTTTTATCCTTATCCGAGGTATTGAGATGATTCATGAAATGCTATTGGCTCCAAAACCCTTTGAAATGATGAAATCTGGTCAGAAGAGCATTGAACTACGTCTTTATGATGAAAAGCGGAAAAGACTAGCAATTGGAGATCATATTCGTTTTTATTGTACGGAGAATCGGGCGCAAACGCTGTTGATGGAAGTGCTCGTTATCCATGTATTTGATAATTTTACTCAATTATATAAAGAATTGGATTTATTATCTTGCGGCTATACGAAAAGTAATGTAGGGACAGTAAAGCCAGAAGATATGGAAGTTTACTATTCGCTAGAACAATTAGAAACGTATGGTGCAGTTGGCATAGAAGTAAGGGTGGTGGATGTATGATGGTATTGATTCAAGCAGAACGATCCGATTGGGATATTATTGAAGCGATTCAGCAAATCTCTCTATGACAAGTACCATGACTCAGGTAATTCTTATTTGGAAACTCGTGAACGAATAGAGGAAAAATTTTTCGTCTATATAGTTCTTACCATATGATGATGTTTTGAGGGAATCCGATTTTCAAAATGGGGGCTGGTGAAGCTCTATGAAGCATGTGGATACCAGCTAACTCATACAGATCCTGTGCAAGAGGGCATGGATTTGGTATATATGGAAAAGCGTAAAGGTGAGGAAATGATGAAACGTAGCAAGAATATTAACATGTTCCTGATGGATGGTGATGTCACAGGAAAAATGAAATGTACTCTGTCTAATTGGACTGGGGTTGTTTATAAAATACCAAGATTGCAATTAGCTGACTTGAAAAATCGTTCCGAAATGAAGCAAAGTGGCATTTATTTCTTGTTTGGTCGTGATGAAAATAGACAGAAAGATTTAGTTTATATTGGACAAGCTACAACGCGAAAAAATGGTGATGGTATTTTGAGACGGATTCAAGAACATACGAGAGATGATCATTCGAACTATTTTAGTGATGTCGTCATCCTGACGACACAGAATAATTCTTTTGGTCCGACAGAAATCAGTTACTTGGAGAATCGGTTGACTCAACTTGCTAAAGAAGCTGCTCGTTTCATTGTTAGAAATAGTAATGAACCTAATCTAGGGAATGTGACCGAGGAAAAACAATCGGAATTAGATGAAGTCGTTGATAATACTCTTATCATTATCGGGACTTTGGGCTATCGCTTGTTTGTACCTGTTGTTAGACAAGAAGTGTTAGATGATTCTAGTGGCAACCACCAGTTATTTTTAAAACGAAAAAGTAAAAAATCGAACTTGGAAATTATGGCTAGGTGTCAGCAGACAACGGAAGGTTTTGTAGTGCTGAAAGGTAGCATGATCGAACAGATTGATTCTCCAAAAATTCCGACAACGATTCAAAAACTTCGTCAGCAATTACAAGAAACCTTTGTCATAAAAGATGGTATTTTACAAGAAAATCAATTATTTAACAGTCCTTCCTATGCAGCGGCCTTTGTTTTAGGTATGCATACCAATGGGAGAACGGATTGGAAGAATAAACAGGGGCAGACCTTAAAAGAATTAGAGGAAAGGATGGAACTATAGAGTGAACAACTGGCAAGAATTAACAGTTCACGTTCATCGTGATGCAGAAGAGGCTGTTTCAAACCTTATGATTGAAACGGGCAGTCAGGGGGTGGCCATTAGCGACTCGGCTGACTATGTGGGGCAGGAAGATCGTTTTGGAGAACTCTATCCTGAAGTGGAGCAATCAGATATGATTGCCATCACAGCCTACTATCCTGATACCTTGGATATTGAGGAGGTAAAGAAAGACTTAGAGAATCGTTTGACCCAGTTGACAGGTTTTGGCTTGGAAACAGGGGAGATAAGGCTAGAAAATCAGGAACTGGCTGAGGAAAACTGGGCAGACAACTGGAAGAAATACTATGAGCCTGCTCGTATCACCCATGACTTGACCATTGTGCCATCATGGACAGACTATGAGCCGACATCTGGTGAGAAGGTAATCCGTCTGGATCCGGGTATGGCCTTTGGTACAGGAACCCACCCGACAACCAAGATGAGCCTCTTTGCTCTGGAGCAGGTGCTCCGTGGTGGTGAAACGGTGATTGACGTGGGTACAGGGTCAGGTGTTCTCTCCATTGCAAGTTCACTGTTGGGTGCTAAGGAAATTTATGCTTACGATCTAGATGAGGTAGCGGTGCGTGTAGCACAGGAAAATATTGACCTGAATGTCCATACAAGCAATATCCATGTGGCAGCAGGTGACCTTTTGCGTGGTATTGAGATTGAGGCAGAGGTCATTGTTGCCAATATTCTAGCTGATATCCTCGTTCATCTGACGGAAGATGCTTATCGTCTAGTCAAGGACGAGGGCTACTTGATTATGAGCGGGATCATTGCTGATAAGTGGGACATGGTACGGACTGCTGCGGAGGCGGCAGGATTTTTCCTTGAGACTCACATGATTCAGGGTGAATGGAATTGCTGTATCTTCAAGAAAACGACCGACCGATCCGGCGTGATAGGAGGCTAAGATGCAGCAGTATTTTGTCAATGGCAGAGCACCGCAAGAAGGAATCGTCACAATCGCGGATAGGGATACTGCCAAGCATATGTTTTCTGTCATGCGCTTGCAGGCTGGTGATGAGGTCATTCTCGTCTTTGATGATGGTATCAAACGATTAGCGCGTGTGGTGGACAGCCAAAGTCAATCCATCGAACTCATCCAAGAATTAGCGGATAACGTTGAATTGCCGGTTTCTGTTACGATTGCAATGGGGTTTCCCAAGGGAGACAAGTTGGAATTTGTTGCCCAAAAAGCTACAGAACTCGGTATGGCAGCTTTCTGGGCTTTTCCTGCTGATTGGTCTGTTGTCAAATGGGATGGTAAAAAACTGGTTAAAAAGGTAGCAAAACTTGAAAAAATCGTTCAAGGAGCAGCTGAACAAAGTAAAAGAAATTGTATTCCTACGATTAGGCTTTTTGAGAAAAAAGCGGATTTTCTAGCACAGTTAGCAGGTTTTGACCGAATTATTTTGGCATATGAAGAGGCCGCAAAAGAAGGGGAACACGTCAACCTCGTCAACATTTTGTCTGATCTACAAATGGGACAGTCAGTCTTGGTGATTGTTGGACCTGAAGGGGGTGTGTCACCGGATGAGGTGGCTATGTTTGAAGCGGCTGGAGCAATCAAGACGGGGTTGGGACCACGTATTTTACGAGCGGAAACGGCTCCTTTGTACGCATTGAGTGCGATTAGTTATGCTACGGAATTACTGAAGTAAGAAGCCAAATCTTACTTTAGGAGATCTTGGTGATGGTTCGTTTCCTCCGCAAATTTTCTGACTGGAGAGCATATTATTTTGACAGCTTGGAATAGAATATTCCGGCTGTTTTTGCTAAAATTACTTAGCACTTGCTACTAGCTATATATTTGACGTAGAAAGGTACCGAAAAAGAGCTTAGGAAATCCTAAACTCTTGCGATGATTACTTTTCTTTTTTCTTATTCCAGGCGCTAACAAATCCAATTAAGGTGAAACCTAGGAAGCTGAGCAGAGAAACTGCTTCGCCAGTTGTAGGGAGAGATTGAGCGCTTGTCTGTGAGCCTGCTGTTGTAGGCGTGTGTTTTGGGGTAGGTGCAGAAGGTTTTTCTACTGGGAGGGTGATACGCAAACCAGAATCAAGAATAATATCCTGACCTCGCTCGTTTTGGTCGGCTTGTTTGCTATCCAGAATAGCTACCTTAGGCTCAGTATAAACGAATCTAAATTCTCCGAACCTGTCATTCGTTGCAGAAGTCTGTAGGTAGATGATATTTTCTTGGTTTGCTAGCAAGTTTTTTGCTCGTTCGGCTGTTAAGAAGCGCAAATCCAATCCCTTAATGTTGTTGGTAAAGGTCCAATTCTTATCTGCTGTAGGGTTAATTGTCTTTTCTGATATGATATAGTTGATGATGGCTTGGCGATTTTCCAAATTAAGGAGGCGGTTGAGCGAGGCTTCACGGACACCAGGGAACGTTCCGTTTGCACGATAGTTGTTTGTAACAACGATAAATTCTTGGTCTGCTGTAACGGGTTGCCCGTTGAATTGTAGGTTGCGAACCCGGCTGGCTTGTTCGTTAATCATTTTACCGTTGCGGTCATATTTGTTTGGTTGAGTAATATCATACTGATAGGTCACTCCATCAATGACATCAAAATTGTAGGTGCGGAAGTCTGGATTGACCAGATTTTGTGGATTGGTTGAGGTTGGATCAATTTGGTTGAATTGTCCAGCTGACATTTCTAGCCATTCCTTCAGTTGGGCGCCATTGATTTTCAAAATAGCGACTACATTGTCATAAAGATAGAGGTCAGCAACGTTTTTGATGGCGATTGGTCCAGCAGGAATGTCTGTGTAGGCTGAGGCATCTCCACGGGTTCCAGCCTTAAATGGTGCTGCGGCAGAGAGAATTGGAAGACTGGCTTCAGGTGTACCTGCTAGTTGCTGCTTAGCATACCAGATTTGTGCATTGTTTACAATCTGAACAGACGGATCATCTTGAACAAGAGAGAAGAAACTGTTGATTGGAGCGGTTGTTTCACCAACTTGTTGACGAACATATTTGACCGTCTCGCCATGTGCTTCTTTGGCTATATCAACAACGCGGCTATCGGCTACTGGTGATGTTGTATCAATCTTACGGATGGAAGCCTTGCTGGAAGTGGTTGTCCATTTGCCATCTTTGAAGGTCAAGCTGAGATCAATGACTCCAAGGTGGTCTCCGTATTTACCAGCCATGGTAACAGGTGTTCCGTTAATTTTACCATTAAGGTCATCCACACCGGTGTATTTTGCATAGAAACTAGGTTTTTCAGAAGTTCCGGGGAATTCTGCATGTGAATGCCCTGTAATGACTGCATCAACATCCGCTAGGCTGGCGATTTGGTAGCCTACGTTTTCTTCACCTACTTCATGTTTATCATCACCAATGCCAGAATGAGAGAGGACAAGAACAATGTCGGCACCTTTTTCACGCATGGTTGGGATGATGTCGCGGACGGCTTCTACAGCATCACGGACGATGACCTTACCTTCTAGATGGGCCTTATCCCAGTTGAGGATTTGAGGTGGAACGATTCCTGTAATGCCGACATTGAGTGTTACAGCTTTTCCATCTGTATCTGTGAAGGTCTTTTTCAGAATGGCATAAGGTTGATAAAGAAAGTTTTTGGTTGTTGGGTCAAGGACATTGGCATTGACAAGTGGCATATTTGCTGTTTGGATAACTTTTTCCAGATAGGGCAGGCCATAGTTAAATTCATGATTTCCAAGTGTGCCAGCATCAAAGCCGAGAGCTTCCAGTGCGGCATACATAGGATGTTGTTCACCATCTTTTATTGGATCGACAAGAGATTTGTAGTTACCGAGAGGCGTCCCTTGGATAGTATCACCGTTATCTAGTAAGACAACGTTTGGATTTTCTTTTTTAGCTTTCTCAATCAAGACAGCTGTCTTTGCCAAACCAAGTGTTTCTACAGGCTTATCTTGATAATAATCGTAGTTGACTAAGTTAGTATGGAGGTCTGTGGTTGAGAGGATGCGAACGTCAACAGACTGTCCTTCTACAGGCTGGTTTGCTTCGGTGGTTGTAGGAGTAGTAGCTTTAGCCTCTGGGGCGGACTGGCGTTCGGTCTCAATCTTGGCGTTGCTTTCCTCAATCTTTGAAGGAACTGGAGACTCTGTTGTACTGGCAGAAAGGGCAAGGTTGTCGCTGGTTACGGTTGCTACTTCTTCTGCCTTGTCTGAGGTGGGGAGATTGGCCGCGGTTGAAGGGGTGGGATTTGTGTCGGTGACACCTTCTGCTTGAACGACATGTGAGCTACTAGCTGAAAAAAATGCCAAGGCAAGTGCAATGGCACATTTACTAAACCGAAAATTCATAAGAATCCTCCATTTTTCTTTTTATAATAATCTTCCATCAATTATTATACAGTGAAGCTGGGGAAAATTCAAGGATATATCTGAACGTTGTTATGAAAAAAATACGAAAATTTCAAGAAAAAACATGGAAAAGTGAACATTATCTAAAAAATAAGACCAAAATGTATTGTTTTTAAGGTGCTAGGGGGATTCAGCTTGATTCCTTTTTCTTTTTATGTGAAAATGGTAGAATAATAGGAAACAGAAAATTAGGAAGAGTACGGAATGAAAGAAATTACCTATACTGGTGAGGAAGTGGTTGCCTTGACAGCAACCTATCTGCCAGCAGAAGATGTTACTTTTGTTAAAAAAGCTTTGGATTTTGCTACAGAAGCTCATAAGAATCAATTTCGTAAATCAGGTGAGCCATACATTGTTCATCCCATTCAAGTGGCCGGAATCTTGGCCGGACTCAAGCTGGACGCAGTTACTGTAGCCTGTGGTTTTTTACACGATGTTGTTGAAGACACGGATATTACTCTAGGAGAAATGGAGGACGAATTTGGTCCTGAAGTTCGTCATATTGTCGGCGGAGTCACTAAGTTGGGTAAGGTTGAATACAAGTCACACGAAGAGCAACTAGCAGAGAACCACCGCAATATGTTGATTGCCATGTCTCAAGATATGCGGGTTATTTTGGTTAAGTTGGCAGACCGTCTCCACAATATGCGTACGCTCAAGCACTTGCGACCGGATAAACGGGAGCGGATTTCACGTGAAACAATGGAAATATATGCTCCTCTTGCCCACCGTTTGGGGATTTCCTCTATCAAGTGGGAGCTGGAAGATATGGCTTTTCGCTACCTCAATGAAGTCGAATTTTATAAAATTACCCGCATGATGAGGGAGAAGCGCCGAGAACGAGAAGAGCTGGTCAGTGAAGTTGTTGATAAATTGAGAAAGTATACAGAAGATCGCCATCTCCACGGACAAATTTATGGTCGTCCCAAACATATCTATTCCATCTATCGCAAGATGTATGACAAGAAAAAAAGGTTTGACCAGCTCTATGATTTGATTGCCATTCGGTGTATCATGGCTACTCCGAGCGATGTCTATGCTATGCTGGGATATATTCATGAACTTTGGCGGCCGATGCCGGGACGTTTTAAGGATTATATCGCTAACCAAAAAGCCAACGGTTATCAATCGATTCATACAACAGTGTATGGACCAAGAGGACCGATTGAATTTCAGATTCGGACCATGGAAATGCATCAGGTTGCGGAGTATGGAGTTGCGGCTCACTGGGCATACAAACGTGGTGGTAAGGCTGCTGCAACAGAAAAAGAACTCCGTTGGATTAACAATCTAATTGAGCTTCAAGAAGGTGCTGGAGATGCTCAGACTTTTGTCAATTCTGTCAAGGAAGATATTTTTACAGAGCGCATTTACGTTTTTACACCAGATGGGGCGGTACGTGAGTTGCCCAAAGATTCAATCCCAATTGACTTTGCTTACGAGATTCATACAAAAGTCGGTGAAAAGGCAACGGGTGCTAAGGTCAATGGGCGTATGGTGCCCCTAACAACGAAACTCAAGACAGGGGATCAGGTGGAAATCATCACTTCGGCTAACTCTTTTGGTCCGAGCCGTGACTGGGTAAACTTGGTAAAAACGCATAAGGCTCGCAATAAAATCAAGCAGTTTTTCAAAAATCAAGATAAGGAATTGTCCATTTCCAAGGGGCGTGAGATGTTGCAGAATCTCCTATTGGAGAATGGCTATGTTCCAAATCAGTACTTGGATCGTCGGCACATGGACGAGGTGTTGCAGAAGACAGGCTATAAAACAGACGAGTCTCTTTATGCGGCAGTTGGTTTTGGAGAAATTTCAGGCATGGCTGTCCTGAACCGTTTGACAGAGAAAGAGCGTCGAGAGGCTGAGCGTGCCAAGGCTAAGGCTGTCGCAGACGAATTGGTTAACGGTGGTGAAGTCAAGCACGATAACAAAGACAGTCTAAAAATCCGTCATGAGGGCGGTGTGGTGATTGAAGGGGCATCAGGGTTGTTGATTCGGATTGCTAAGTGTTGCAATCCAGTTCCTGGAGATGAGATTGTCGGCTATATCACAAAGGGACGCGGAGTTGCTGTTCATCGGGTGGATTGCATGAATCTCAAGAGCCAGGAGAATTATGATGTTCGCCTGATCGATGTTGGTTGGGAAGATGAAAATTCTACCAAGGAATACATAGCCAATATTGACATTTACGGTCTGAATCGCTCTGGCTTGCTCAACGATGTCCTCAAAGTTCTAACCAATGCTAGCAAGAATATTTCTTCTGTCAATGCGCAGCCAACCAAGGATATGAAGTTTGCGACTATCCATGTCTCTTTCGGTATTTCTAATCTTGCTACCTTAACTAGTTTGGTGGACAAGATCAAGTCAGTACCAGAAGTGTATTCAGTGAAAAGGACCAACGGATAAGATGAAAATTGTACTACAAAGAGTTTCGCAGGCAGCGGTAACGATCGAGGGAATTGTTCACGGGGAAATTGACCAAGGGCTTTTGCTTTTAGTTGGTGTCAGTCCTGATGATAATCAAGAGGATATAGACTATGCAGTGAGAAAAATTGTCAATATGCGGATATTTTCTGATGAGGCAGGAAAGATGAACAAGTCTGTTCAGGAGGTGGATGGGAAGATTTTGTCCATCTCTCAGTTTACTCTCTTTGCGAATACTAAAAAAGGGAATCGCCCTGCCTTTACAGGAGCGGCTACTCCTGATCTGGCTAGTAGCTTTTATGATAAGTTTAACCAAGCTTTGTCGGTTTTTGTTCCCGTAGAAGTGGGGGTTTTTGGGGCAGATATGCAGGTCAGTCTGGTGAATGATGGTCCGGTGACCATCATACTTGACACAAAAAATCGTTAGTTTGGTTTTGAGTTATTTTTGCTGTATCAGCGGGTGAAGACCTGCGATGGTTTTTTATCTACTGTTAAAAATTGCAGAATATAGCGTTAAAACTCTATTTTTCTGCTAAAAGTTATAGGGTACTTAAGTTATGTTTGCAATTTTTCACAGGAAACGCAAACTGAGAATCTCAAATATATGGTTTATATAGTTGAATAGCAAAAAAACGAATGATGGTAGGAAGTCAGGGAAGCTCACTACTATTCATTCGTTTTTTATTATTCTTACTTAGGATTTAGATAACTTTCTTCAAGGATGATTCTCATTAGCAGGGTGGGAATCGTTTGTTTTTTCTACAAATAACTGCTGGGCAATAGCTATTGGCACAGCCAGTTCTTTGTTCTTGTACTGGATGGTAATGGTTTGAGCGAATTGGTCAAATCCTGCTACGGTTAGTTGATCACCAACCCGTAAATCGTGTGATTCTAGGTATTGGAGAAGCTGGTAGAAATCGTGGATTCGGACCAGTTGGTAATTTCCGGCTTCTACTAGCTGAGACAATCGTTTTTGGTAGCGTTCAATCAGAGGTTGTCCCTCTTGAGGGATGGTGCCACCATGAGGACAGGTTTGTGGTTGCTCCAACAGAAGATCCAATCGATTGATGAAGCGATCCGAAACAGTATGTTCAAGAATCTCTGCTTCTTCGTGTACTTCTTCTGATGAGTAGCCCAGTTGTTTGACTAGAAATACCTCAATCAAGCGGTGTTTGCGATAGAGGTTGGCCACCATTTTAAGGGCAGTCTGGCTAAGGAGGTAGCCTGTCTTCGCATCTTTATATATGAGGTTTTCAGCCAGCATTTTTTTGAGCATTGCCGATACGGCTGGGGCAGAAAAAGCCATCTTTTCAGCGATTAGTTTATTGGTAATCTTCTGGTCTAGCTGACCAAGTTCATAAATACATTTGAGATAGTCTTCTTTATTTGGTGTCATAAGAACTCACTTTCTACAGCTATTATATCAAAAATTTAAAAAATCAGTTGACAAATTGATTTTTTTATCTTAATCTAATTATAAAGTTAGGTATACTTAATAAATACAGAAGGAGAACCTATATGAAGAAAATATTTCTTAGTTTTGCTCTACTATTGTCCTTGATTGGACTAGGAGCTTGCCGTTCATCACAAACCCAAGAGGGATCTAGTAAGCCACGCGTAGCGGTGACTACTTCCTTCCTTAACGATATGGTTCATCAGTTAGCAGGAGATGAGGTAGAGCGTGATTTGCTGATTCCTGCGGGAGAAGATCCCCACTTGTATGTCGCTAAGTCTAGCGATTTGTCAAAATTGCAAAAGGCAAATTTGGTTCTTTATCATGGCCTACATTTTGAAGGAAAAATGGTAGAAGCACTTGAAAAGTCTGGAGTTGCTGTTTCTAAAAACTTTGATAAGAAAGACTTGAACACGATGGATGAAGATGGTGAGAAAATTGTTGACCCTCACTTCTGGTTCTCAATTCCTCTCTACAAGTCAGCTGTTGCTGTAGCGTCTGAGGAATTGCAAAAACTCGTTCCGAAAAAAGCAGATCTTATCAAGAAGAACACAGAAAAATATCTAGCCCAGTTGGATGATTTGCATAAATGGATCGAAAAAGAATTGAGTGTGATTCCAGCAGACCGTCGTTACTTGGTTACTCCACATGATGCCTTTAACTACTTTGCTTCTAGCTATGGCTTTACCCTCTTTGCACCTCAAGGTGTTAGCACAGATTCAGAGGTCGCTAACAGCGATATGATTGAAACGGTTAACCTTATCATCAAACATAAGATTAAGGCTATCTTTACAGAATCTACAACGAATCCAGAGCGTATGAAAAAACTGCAAGAAGCTGTAAAAGCTAAGGGTGGTCAAGTTGAAGTTGTATCAGGTGAAGGCAAGGAATTGTTCTCTGATTCGTTGGCGCCAGAAGGAGAAGCTGGGGATACGTTTATTGATATGTATAAACACAACATTAAATTGATTGTTGAACACTTGAAATAATCAAGTGCGTTGAATGACCTGTTTTGGATACTTTTGAAACAGAATTTATAGAATAAAGGACTCGGTCTTGGTCGAGTTCTTTCCCTTTTTAGACAGGAGGAAATATGTTCCCGATAATAGAATTAGAAGATGTCAGTTTGGCTTATGCAGCCAGTCAGACCTTAGCCTTGGAAAAGGTAGATTTAGCTATCCCGAAAGGTAGTCGTACAGCTATCGTAGGCCCAAATGGTGCGGGAAAGTCCAGTCTATTTAAGGTCATCTTGGGCTTGCAAAAACCAGATTCTGGCAGGGTTAGTCTGTTCGGTCAGCAGACGGAGCTACCGAGCTTGATTGCCCAAAAAGTAGCCTATATTCCTCAGTCTAGTCAGGTTAACTGGCAGTTTCCTGCTACTGTTTTTGAGATTGTTCTCATGGGGCGCTTTGCTCACAGTAAGGGGATATTGCGAAGACCGAGCAAGGAAGATAGGTTGATTGTTGAACAGGCCTTGGAGCGTATGAAAATTACGGATTTGCGCCATCGCCAGATTGATCAGCTTTCAGGCGGCCAGCGACAGCGGGTCTTTTTAGCGCGTGCCTTGGCACAGGAAGCTGAGTTGTATCTTATGGATGAACCTTTAGCAGGGATTGATCAGGCGACAGAGATGATGATTATGGATATTCTGAAGGAATTCCAACAAGAAGGTAAGACCTCTGTAGTCATCCACCACGATTTGACAACCCTAGAATCTTACTTTGATCATCTGGTCTGGCTCCACAAGCAAGTGGTGGCTTCTGGTCCGATAGAACAAGCTCTAACGGTGGAGAATTATCAGGCTACCTATGGTATAGGGACAGGAATTTTTCTGAGAAATACCAAAGGAGGCAGTCATGTTTGAAGTTTTCAAAGAATATTCCTTTTGGACAGTTGCTTTGGGGACGATTAGTTTGGCTCTGGCTGCCAGCATGATAGGTAGTGTAACGGTTTTAACCAGACAGAGCTTGCTGGGAGATGCTTTGGGGCATGCTTCTTATCCTGGTGTAATCTTTTCCTTTATGGTGTTTCAATCACGCCAACCCCTCCACTTACTTTTAGGGGCTGTTCTATCAGGTTATTTATCCTATGGTCTCGTTCATTGGCTCTGTAGAAAAGGTGGGCATAGTCTTGTTAATGCCTTATCGCTGGTATCTGCTTCCTTTTTTGGCCTTGGAATGGTTTTGAAAAATGCTATTCAGGGGAATGAGGCTTTTGCAGGAGCATCTCAGGCAGGTTTGCAGACCTACTTGTTTGGACAAGCTGCCTTTATACAGCTAGATGATGTTGTGTTGATTGGCTGCATTTCTTTGGTCTCTTTAGGGTTGTTCTTTTTCTTTTATCAGGACTATAAGCTCTATCTTTTTGATCCGACCTTTGCCAAGGTTATTGGTGTACGGGTAAAATGGTTACAAAGGCTGACCATGTTTTTAATGATTTGCTTGATTGCAGTGGGACTCAAGTTGGTAGGGGCAGTTTTGATGAGTAGTTTTTTGATTGCACCGGCTGTATTTGGTCTGATATTAGGAAAATCTTATCATCGTAGTCTATTACTAGCAAGTTTAGTCGCTGTTAGTTCAGCCTTTTTCGGAACATGGCTCAGTTCGGCTATATCAGGTCTATCAACAGGACCGACGATTATTGTTTGTCTGACAAGCTTGACCCTGCTAGCTTTTACCTATGTCACCTATGTAAGAAAGGAGAATGGTCGTGTTTGAAGTCTTACTCATTTTGATTGTGATTGCTAGCTCCTGTGGTCTACTCGGCTCTATCTTGGTAGTAAAAAATCAGTCCATGTTAGCTGATGCCTTGTCTCACTCGGTTTTACTGGGAATTGTTTTGGGCTTTTTTATTAGCCATAGCCTGGATTCTCCCCTCTTGGTAGTGGGTGCTAGTCTATTTGGCTTATTATCTGTTCTTGCGATTGACCGTTTACATAGTCGGAAGGTGGCTCATGATGCAGCAACGGGCTTGGTTTTCTCCTTTTTCTTTGCAGTAGCGGTCATGCTCATTTCTCTTTTTGCTCGCAATGTTCATTTGGATGTGGATATGGTTTTGCAGGGAGAAGTCCTCTTTGCTCCTTTGCATAGAATGGATATTTTCACTTGGTCTTTGCCGGTCAGTCTGGTCAAGTCTACCTTTGCTTGGTTGGTGATTTTAGGTTTTTTCAGTTGGGGTTATTATCGTCTGCGGATTTATCTATTTGATAGTAATCATGCACGGTTGTCTGGTTTGCAGACGTCTCTTTTAGAAGTTGCGATTCTTATCCTAGTTTCTTTAACGACTGTTCTGGCCTTTGAAGCAATCGGATCTATAACTGTCATTGTTTTTCTGGTGGCTCCTAGTATGGCAGCTCTCCATTGGGCCAAATCCTTTTGGCAATTACTCGTTTGGGGACAATTGATTGCAGTCCTTACGGTTATTCTTGGGTTTCTATTAGCAAACCAGTTGGATCTAACAATGTCAGGAACCTGTGCGACAGTGAGTCTCTTTGTGGTCTGTCTCAGTGTTTTTGTAAAAAATACTTGGAAAAGGTCGTTTGGTAAGTGAAATTGTCAGAATTTTTTGTTATTATAGTTGTATTAAGAAGAAGCAAAGGAGCGAACTATGACACGATTACAAGATGATTTTTATGAATATGTCAATGGTGAATGGGCTAAGACAGCGGTCATTCCAGATGATAAGCCTAGAACAGGTGGTTTTTCAGATTTGGCTGATGACATTGAACAGCTTATGATTGACACGACCAGCGATTGGTTGTCAGGAAAAAATGTTCCAGAAGATAGCGTCTTGCAAAACTTTGTGGCTTTCCACAAGCAAGTAGCAGATTATGAAACCCGCGACCGTCTGGGTGCAGAGCCGGTTCAGGCCTTGATTGCTGAGTATAAGTCCTTGAGTTCCTTTGAAGACTTTACCAGCAAGTTGGCAGAATACGAGTTGGCAGGGAAACCAAACCTCATGCCGTTTGGTGTAGCACCGGACTTTATGAATGCTCAGACTAATGTTCTTTGGGCAGATTCGATAGGGATTATTTTACCGGATACGACCTACTATGAAGAAGGTCATGAGAAGGGGGCGGAATTGCTCAAAACTTGGAGAGAGTGTCAGGAAGCCCTCTTGCCAAAGTTTGGTTTTACAGATGAGGAAATCAAGGATCTCTTGGATAAACGTTTGGAGTTAGATGCAAAAGTGGCTCAGTATGTCTTGTCTAGTGAAGAAGGCTCTGAGTACGCTAAACTCTATCATCCTTATGAGTGGGCAGAATTTACAGCTTTAGTGCCAGAATTGCCGCTGGATGCCTACTTTACAGATATTTTAGGTCAGACGCCTGATAAGATTATTGTTCCGGAGGAGCGTTTCTGGCAAGCAGCTAAGGAGATTTATAGTCAGGATAATTGGGACTTGCTGAAAGCGACATTGATTTTGGGAGCAGTAGCTATGTATGCTGTTTTCCTTTCTGATGAAATCCGAGTTCTTTCAGGTGCTTATGGTCGTGCTTTATCGGGAACACCAGAAGCTCAGAATAAAGAAAAAGCAGCTTATAACCTTGCTCAAGGCTACTTTAGCCAAGCTCTTGGTCTCTGGTATGCAGGAGAAAAATTCTCTCCAGAAGCTAAGGCTGATGTGGAAAACAAGGTTGCTAAGATGATTGAAGTTTACAAGTCACGTTTGGAGACCGCAGACTGGTTGGCCAAAGAAACTCGTGACAAGGCTATCACAAAACTTAATGTCATCAAGCCTTATATCGGTTATCCAGAAGCCTTGCCAGAACGTTATTACAAGAAGATTATCGATTCAAGCAAGTCCTTGGTGGAAAATGTTGCTGAGCTGATAAAAATTGACATTGCCCATGGTTGGAGCAAGTGGAACAAGCCTGTAGATATGAAAGAATGGGGCATGCCAGCTCACATGGTCAATGCCTACTATAATCCACAGAAGAACTTAATTGTTTTTCCTGCTGCTATCTTGCAAGCACCTTTCTATTCATTGGAACAGTCTTCGTCTGCAAACTATGGCGGTATCGGAGCGGTGATTGCTCATGAAATCTCTCATGCCTTTGACTCAAATGGTGCGTCTTTTGACGAGCATGGAAGTCTCAATAACTGGTGGACAGAGGCTGATTATGCCGCTTTTGAAGCACGTACCCAGCAGGTCATTGACCAATTTGAAGGTCAGGAGTCCTATGGTGCTAAGATCAATGGTAAGTTAACTGTGTCAGAAAATATCGCTGACTTGGGTGGTATTGCGGCAGCACTTGAGGCAGCCAAGTCAGAAGTAGACTTTTCGGCTGAAGAATTTTTCACCAACTTTGCTCGTATCTGGCGTATGAAGGCTCGCCCTGAATATATGCAAATGCTGGCAAGCGTTGATGTCCATGCACCAGCTCATCTCCGTACCAATGTACAGTTGCCAAATTTCGATGAGTTCCATGAAACCTTCGGCATTCAGGAAGGTGATGGTATGTGGCGGTCAAAAGAGGATCGTGTGATTATTTGGTAATTGCAGAGAGATCTCTATCTATTTGATTTTAAAGAATAAAAGAGCAGTAAATCGGAAGGTTTACTGTTTTTTAATTTATTTAGATGAAATAAATTGAACTTGGTATTTAGAAGTTGATTTTTTACAAATGGTATCATATTTTTGTTTGCTAACTAGAAAATAGGAAGTCGCAAAGTTCAGTCTCTACCTTTTTTCTTTCCTTTTTTCATGGTATAATAGTAAGGATAATTTATTGACATGGAGAAAATATATGAGCTTCTACAATCATAAGGAAATCGAACCAAAGTGGCAGGAATTTTGGGCGAAAAATCATACCTTTAAGACGGGGACAGATAGTGACAAGCCAAACTTTTATGCGCTAGATATGTTCCCTTATCCATCTGGTGCGGGCCTGCACGTTGGACATCCAGAAGGATATACTGCAACGGATATTCTCAGTCGTTATAAGCGGGCACAAGGTTACAATGTGCTTCATCCAATGGGATGGGATGCTTTTGGTCTACCTGCAGAGCAGTATGCAATGGATACAGGGAATGACCCAGCTGACTTTACGGCAGAAAATATCGCCAACTTTAAGCGTCAAATTAACGCCCTTGGCTTTTCTTACGACTGGGATCGCGAAGTCAACACGACAGACCCTGGCTACTACAAGTGGACTCAATGGATTTTCACTAAGTTGTATGAAAAAGGTCTAGCCTATGAGGCAGAAGTGCCTGTCAACTGGGTAGAGGAATTGGGAACAGCTATTGCTAACGAAGAAGTACTTCCTGATGGAACATCTGAACGTGGGGGCTATCCAGTTGTCCGCAAACCAATGCGCCAGTGGATGTTGAAGATTACCGCCTATGCAGAGCGGTTACTTACTGATCTGGAAGAAGTGGATTGGCCGGAGTCTATCAAGGATATGCAGCGCAATTGGATTGGTAAATCAACTGGTGCCAATGTGACCTTCAAAATCAAGGATACAGATAAGGATTTCACAGTCTTTACTACCCGTCCTGATACACTTTTCGGTGCTACTTATGCTGTTTTAGCCCCTGAACATGATTTGGTAGATAGCATTACTTCGGCAGAACAAGCTGAGGCAGTAGCCGAATACAAACGTCAAGCATCGCTCAAGTCAGACCTTGCTCGTACAGATCTTGCTAAGGAAAAAACAGGCGTTTGGACAGGTAGCTATGCTATCAACCCTGTCAATGGCAGAGAAATTCCAATCTGGATTGCCGACTATGTTTTGTCCAGCTACGGTACAGGTGCTATCATGGCAGTTCCTGCTCATGATGAACGCGACTGGGAATTTGCTAAGCAATTCGGTCTGGACATCCTTCCTGTTCTTGAGGGGGGAAATGTTGAGGAGTCTGCTTTTACAGAAGATGGACCTCATATCAACTCGGATTTCTTGGATGGACTCAATAAGGCAGATGCTATTGCTAAAATAGTGGCTTGGCTGGAGGAAAACGGTGTTGGTCAAGAGAAAATTTCCTATCGTCTGCGTGACTGGCTCTTCAGTCGCCAACGTTACTGGGGAGAGCCAATTCCGGTCATTCATTGGGAAGACGGTACTTCAACAGCTGTACCTGAAAATGAATTGCCACTAGTCTTGCCTAAGACTTCTGACATCAAACCGTCTGGTACTGGGGAAAGCCCACTGGCTAATTTGACTGACTGGTTGATGGTTACCCGTGAGGATGGTGTTAAGGGGCGTCGTGAGACCAATACTATGCCACAGTGGGCGGGATCTAGCTGGTACTACCTTCGCTATATTGACCCACACAACGATGAGAAATTGGCAGATGAAGATTTGCTCAAGGCATGGTTGCCAGTTGACATCTACATTGGTGGTGCGGAGCATGCTGTTCTTCACTTACTCTACGCCCGTTTCTGGCACAAGTTCCTCTATGATCTTGGCGTTGTGCCAACCAAGGAACCGTTCCAAAAACTCTTTAATCAAGGAATGATTTTGGGGACAAGTTACCGCGATGGTCGTGGAGTGCTTGTGGCAACAGACAAGGTTGAAAAGCGTGATGGTTCGTTCTTCAATATCGAAACAGGCGAGGAGTTGGAGCAGGCTCCAGCCAAGATGTCCAAGTCATTGAAAAACGTGGTAAATCCAGATGATGTGGTGGATCAATTCGGTGCGGATACTCTTCGTGTTTATGAAATGTTCATGGGACCGCTTGATGCTTCTATCGCTTGGAGCGAAGAAGGTTTGGAAGGCAGTCGTAAGTTCCTTGACCGCGTTTACCGCCTCTTAACGACCAAAGAGATCGTAGCGGAAAATAGCGGAGCTTTGGATAAGGTTTATCATGAAACTGTGAAAACGGTGACAGAGCATATCGAAGAACTAAAATTCAATACTGCTATCGCGCAACTGATGATTTTTGTCAATGCGGCCAACAAGGAGGGCAACCTCTATGTTGACTACGCCAAAGGCTTTGTGCAGTTGATTGCACCATTTGCACCACATTTGGCAGAGGAACTCTGGCAAGGTTTGACCAATACAGGCCAATCCATTAGCTATGTTGCATGGCCAAGCTACGATGAAAGCAAATTGGTGGAAAGTGAAGTCGAAATCGTTGTCCAAATAAAAGGTAAAGTGAAAGCCCGCTTGACCGTTGCAAAGGATTTATCAGCAGATGAGTTAGAAAAGATTGCCCTTTCTGATGCGAAAGTCCAAGCAGAAATTGCAGGCTTAACCGTTGTAAAGGTGATTACGGTTCCGAATAAACTTGTTAATATTGTAGTGAAGTAAGGAAGAGTGAGAAAGAATTTGACAAGTAGAAAAGAATTCGTCGATAAGTTTTTATTTTGGGGGTGACTATCCGGATTGGGTCGTCTATCCACACAGCTTCTATGTAGGAGTTGGACGAACTAAATATACAAGTTCAGTCTAAACTAAAAAAGTGAACGTATTGGGATTTGGTTTGATTACCGTTCCAATTTGTTCGCTTTTTTCATTTATTTAATGTCAGCACCCTATAGTCGAATAGAAACAGTTGCCTTAGATTCTTTCAGTCCAAGGTGAATAAGGTTCTATCGCATTCTTATTTGAGAGTCTTTTCTTGTTTGGCAGGTTTCCTGGTCGTCTGTAGATAAAAAACAGATAAAGGTTACAAAAAAAATACACCAAACTGTGATTTATTTAAGTACAATTTATAGATGGGATAGTAAAGACTATTCTACCTACAGTTAGTTACAAATGCAATATCGTAGATTGTATATCAACATTGTAATTTAGTAGGAGTTGAGACGGTAAATCTGGTTTCAATGATTCGTCCAATGATCAATAATCTCGGATTAGTGTGACTACTAAATTTATATGGAGATGTATTTTTCGAGACAATCGCTCTTGTATTTACTTATTGAGGCGCTCTAGGTCTGTCAAATCATCTGTGTTCCACAACAATGCCATAGGGTCGGTGGCAAGCTTGTAATCATGGTGAGTATTGCATTGTACTATTAAGGTTGAGCGTTGCTATGAGTGATTTACTTGGCTACTTTTGTTGTCTTTGTCACTGATAGAGTAGTGAAATGAGCCTTTTAGTGTTTATTTTATATACTACAACGAAACATTAAAAAGAAAGTATTGGTAAAAAATGATTAAGGTTAATATTAAGCATAGACTCAGGAAATTGTCTATCGGACTTGTTTCCGTTGGAACTATGTTTATGGCGACAACTGTTTCGGGGGCAGAAATTACTTCTACTTCCTCTACTCCTACTGAAAGCAGAGAATCTCAGCCTACTACACCTACTGGAAATACTGAACAAGTTGAAAATGAGGAAACAGCAGTATCATCCGTAACATCAGGTAGTGCGGACAATGGTCAAGAACAAGCAGGAGAAGTTGCTTCCGCTGTTCCAGTCGCTCTGACAAGTGCGACTGGAACAGCTCCAGTAGTAGAAGAGCCTAAAACCATTGAAGTTGAAAAACTTCAAGTTGAGAAAGAAAAATCAACTCTTGAAGTGAAAGACGGTGAGGGAACTGCCAAGCTTATCAAGCATCGTGACGACAAGTCTCGGGAGATTTTTGATGTGTCCCGTGACGTGAAGGTAAACAATGATGACACCCTCGACGTTACGCTGACTGTTCAACCGAAACAGATTGATGAAGGTGCCGAGGTCATGGTCCTTCTAGATGTTTCCAAAAAGATGACAGAAGATAGCTTTAAAACGGCCAAAGAGAATATTAAAAAATTAGTCAATACTCTAACGAGTAAAGCTTCTGATGGAAAAAGTTCCAATGCTCGCAATACTGTTCGTTTGATTACATTTTACAATAAGGTTAATGAACCCGTCTATTTAACTCCTGAAACAGTAAATACTGAAATTGATAAAGCTAGGGTTTTTGCCAAAGAAGATCGTAATTGGGGCGTAGACCTTCAAGGGGCTATTCATCGTGCCCGTCAAGCATTTAACTCAACTGGTGAGAAAAAATCAGGTAAACGCCAACACATCGTTTTATTCTCTCAGGGAGAATCTACCTTCAGTTATGATATTAAAAAAGACAAAGAAAAGTTATCGAAAATACAGGTTGATGGACCTGTAACCTATAGCAACCCTCTGCTACCATGGCCGTTTTACTTTGATACAACGACTAAAACCCATAATTTCGTGAAGGATGCTGACAAGTTTACTCAATTTTTAGATAAGGTAGGAATTAGCCAATTCAAAAATGCTGTCAAGGGGATGGCTTCTACAGGAAATAGTCTTTTCTCTTTGGGAAACAGGTGGCTTGGGATTAAAAATCCGCTGGATTATATTACACTAGCGGATTTAGATACAAAGGAATTGAAAGAAAGTGAGTTCGACTATTCAAACCGCTTAGGAGAGGGCTATAACTTCCGTAGCTACTACAATCGGGTGACGGATACGGTCGGTCTTAAGAGTACTATTGAGTCAGAAGTTAAGAAAAATTTAAAAAAATTGGAATCGAAAGAGGCTTCTTCATGGCTTAGCACTCTAGGATTGAAAACTGCTTCTGATTCTGTTAGAGATTGGTTTATTGGAAAAGCATTGGATCACCTATTCTACAGACGT
The DNA here is from genome assembly GCF_003609975.1 of Streptococcus ruminantium. Taxonomy (NCBI): domain Bacteria; kingdom Bacillati; phylum Bacillota; class Bacilli; order Lactobacillales; family Streptococcaceae; genus Streptococcus; species Streptococcus ruminantium. The sequence continues at coordinate 1,975,727 of NZ_AP018400.1, read as the reverse complement.
CAATACCAATTCTACAATCATAATCTATCTGCTCAAGCAGAAGCAAAAATAGCTCGAGATGAAGGTATCCTATTCTACAGCTTTGATGTCACTAAGCCTGATACTGCAAAAACTTATGATAAATTTGATGAATATCTCAAGAAGATGTCAGAAGGTAGCAAGTTCCTAGAAGAGAAAGACTTGACCACTCCAGATAAGTTTAAGGACATCTTAAAAGAAGTAACCATTACCGATACTTTCGGTGAGAATGTTTCGGTAGTAGATGGTAGCTTTGATAAAGCCCGTGCCAAACATACCGCTAAATCTAATAGTTCAAGTAGAAGTAGTGGATGGGGATGGCCATTTGGTATCATTTCTTCTATCCTTGGTACTAACACCAAAGAATCCCTGACATGGACCATCAATAAGGATGAGCTTACCAAGGCATTTGAGGGAAGGAAGCCAGTAACCTTTACTTATAAATTGAAGGTGAATAAGGATAAGTTCTCTAAATCAACAGGTGTAGCAACAAATAAAGAAGCCACTTATCAAACAATCATTTCTAATACTACATCTTACAAGATTAATGATAAAGAAGTTAAAGATAAGAAATTAGAAGATGTTAAGGTAAGGTACACTAAAGAAACGATCCCTGTGCCAAAAGTTGAAAAAGAGAATGTGGGACCACAAACACCTCAGGAACAACCATTGCAACCGCTATCTCCAGAAGTTCCAGCAGTCCCAGCACCGGAAGTTCCTAAGACAGAAACCGAACCTATAGTGCCGCACTTACCTGAAAAACCTCAGGAAGAGCCACAGCAGCCACAGCCAGAGGCTCCAGTAGTCCCAGCACCAGAAGCTCCTAAGACAGAAACTGAACCTCGTAATCCGCAGCGACCTGAAAGACCTCAGGAAGGTATCCAGCCACGCCGCCCAGAAGTTCCATCTGATCCAAGACCAGAAGTTCCTAAGACAGAAACTGAACCTCGTAATCCGCAGCGACCTGAAATGCCTCAGGAAGATTCCCAGCCACGCCGCCCAGAAGTTCCATCTGATCCAAGACCAGAAGTTCCTAAGACAGAAACCGAATCTCATAAGCCGCAGCGACCTGAAATGCCTCAGGAAGATTCCCAGCCACGTCGTCCAGAGGTTCCAGTAGTTCCAACACCGGAAGCTCCTAAGACAGAAAGCGAATCTCGTAAGCCGCAGCTATCAGAAACACTTCAGGAGGATTCACAACGGTCATTGCATTCAGAAGTTCCATCTGTGTCATCTCCGGAAACTCCAAAAGATGGTACAATTAAACAAGATGCCTCTCTGCTCCCTATCTCCAAAGCGAAAGCAGTTCGTCAACTACCTCAAACTGGAGATAAAGATAGGCCTGATGTTGTCTACACTGTGGCAGCCTTAACTGTACTTGGAGCAATAGGACTTCTTAAGAAAAAAAGACGTGATGATCAAATTGACTAATCTTTGGATGTTATAAGACGACATAAATCATGCAGAATATGAAATTTGTCCTGTTTTGTAACACCTCTAATGATATTTTATGACAATACCACAAAAGCCCATTAGAGTAAATCTAAGGGCTTTTGTCTATCTCAAGAGAGTATTATTCTCTCAAGTTGTTCTGTTTATGAAAGTTGTCATGCCTATTTCCTCTTTCGGTAAATCGCTCGAGCACTGATAGTCGCGGCAAGTGCTAGTCCGACAAACGTCAGTCCTAGTCCGCTGAGACTTCCTGTTGATGGCAGTGGAGTCGATTTTTTCTTCTTAGGAGGAGTGGTTGGCTTGTAGGTGTTGGTAATGGTGACATTTCCATTTTCAACTTTTCCTACAGATGCTGTGTATCCATCAACCACTGAAACCTCTTTGACCGTATAGACAATATCTTTCTGGTTTGCTTTCTTGTCAAGTCCTGTCCAAGTATGCGTCCACTTGTTATCAGCAGTCAGGGTTACAGGTTCGCCCAACTTTTCACCGTTGGCATAGAGTTGAACTTGGATAGATCCAGGACGTTTACCGTCTTGATTATTGTTATCCTTCCAGACCTTGGTAACAGTGAGACTCGTCTGACCAGGTGTGTAACTGTTGGTAATGTTGTGACCATCAATGGTTGTTGTATAGTTATCAACGGCATTCTCAGTTACAGTGTAGACGATTTCCTTCCCGTTAGCGTACTTCGGTAGGTTAGTAAAGGTATAAGTCCAATTCGTATCGGCAGAGACTTTCTGACTTTGAACGACTTCACCGTTAGCCAAGAGGTTTACGGTGATAGATTTCGGACGTTTACCGTCTTGGTCATTATTGTCATTCCAGGTCTTAGTACCTGCAACTTCCGTTGTTTCTGGAGTATGGGTGTTGGTGATGTTGGTTCCTTCTACAGATGAGGTATACCCGTTTGGTGTGTTCGCCTCTTCCACAGTGTAGGTAATTTTCTTGCCATTTTTGTATTCAGGTAAGTCTGTGAATGTGTAGTTCCAATCACCGTTGGCATCTGGTTTGATGGTTGTTGTAGAAACTACCTGACTATCTGCCAGAAGGTTGACGATAATAGAAGTTGGGCGTAGACCATCTTGGTTGTCCTTATCTTTCCACACCTTGTTTACCTTGACAGAGGTTGTACTTGGTGTGTAACTGTTTGTGATATTGTAGCCATCCACCTTCATCTCATACCCGTCTACTTTTTCTTCTGAAACAGTATAGACGATTTCTTTTCCGTTAGCGTATTTCGGTAGGTCGGTGAAGGTATACTTCCAGTCGTTTTCAGCAGTGACTTGTTGGCTCTTGATGACCTTACCATCCGCCAAGAGGTTTACGGTAATAGATTTCGGACGTTTACCGTCTTGGTCATTGTTGTCATTCCAGGTCTTAGCACCTGAAACTTGCGTTGTTTCTGGAGTGTGGGCGTTAGTGATGGTAAAGTTATTGGTTGATGTTTGAGTTACTTTTGAAGTATAGCCATCAATAGCAGTGACTTCTTTGACGGTGTAGACGATGTCCTTTTTGTTTGCTTTCTTGGCAAGTCCTGTCCAGGTTGCTTTCCAGTTGTTCTCTTCAGAAAGGGTTTGGCTCTGTCCAGTGGCAACACCGTCTGCGTAGAGTTCTAGTTTGATTTCCCTGCGCAGTCCGTCTTGGTTGTTGTTGTCTTCCCAAACTTTTGTGGCAGTGACACTTGTTTCTCCCGGTGTGTAGCTGTTAGTGATATTGTAGCCATCATAGGTTGTAGTGTAATCTGCGACTGCTTTTTCACTAATCGTGTAGGTAATGGCAGCTCCATTTTTCTTAGCAGGTAGGTTTGAGAACTTGTAAGCCCAGTTGTCGTCTGCGGTGACGATTTTGCTTGCGACCGGTTGACCGTCTGCCAAGAGGTTTACGGTGATGGATTTTGGACGTTTACCATCTTGGTCGTTGTTATCGTTCCAAGTCTTGGTACCTGCAACTTCTGTTGTTTCTGGAGTATGGGTGTTGGTGATGGTAGTTCCTTCTACCGTTGTTTCGTATCCCTCTACCTTTTCTTCTGAAACGGTGTAAGTGATTTTCTTGCCATTTTTGTATTCAGGCAAGTCTGTGAAGGTGTGGCTCCAATCGCCATCAGCATTTGGTGTGATCGTTTCCGTCTTAACAACTTCACCATCCGCCAAGAGGTTGACGGTAATGGAAGTTGGGCGCAGACCATCTTGGTTGTCCTTATCTTTCCAGACCTTGTTTACCTTGATAGAGGTTGTACTTGGTTTATAGGTGTTGGTAATGGTGACATTTCCATTTTCAACAGTTCCTACAGTAGTGGTGTATCCCTCTACTTTTGAGACTTCTTTGACGGTGTAGACGATGTCTTTTTTGTTTGCCTTCTTAGCAAGTCCTGTCCAAGTATGTGTCCACTTGTTATCAGTGGTCAGGGTTACAGGTTCGCCCAACTTTTCACCGTTGGCATAGAGTTGAACTTGGATAGCTTCAGGACGTTTACCGTCTTGATTGTCCTTGTCATCCCAAGCCTTGGTTACTGTGAGGCTAGTTTGACCAGGTGTGTAACTATTGGTGATATTGTACTTATCGTAGGTTGTGGTGTAGCCTTCAACAGCGTTTTCTGTCACAGTATAGACGATTTCTTTTCCGTTAGCGTACTTCGGTAGGTCGGTGAAAGTATACTCCCAGTTGTTAGCTGCTGTTACCTCTTGGGATTGAACGACTTTGCCATCAGCTAAGAGGTTTACGGTAATGGATTTCGGACGTTTACCGTCTTGGTCGTTGTTGTCGTTCCAAGTCTTAGTACCTGAAACTTGCGTTGTTTCTGGAGTATGGGTGTTGGTGATGTTGGTTCCTTCCACCTTCATCTCATACCCGTCTACCTTTTCTTCTGAAACAGTGTAGACGATTTCTTTTCCGTTAGCGTACTTCGGTAGGTCGGTGAAAGTATACTTCCAGTTGTTTTCAGCAGTGACTTTTTGAGTCTTAAATGGTTTGCCATCAGCTAAGAGGTTTACGGTAATGGATTTTGATCGTTTACCGTCTTGGTCGTTGTTGTCGTTCCAAGTCTTAGTACCTGAAACTTCTGTTGTTTCTGGAGTATGGGTGTTGGTGATGTTAGTTCCTTCCACCTTCGTCTCATACCCATCTACCTTCACCTCTTCCACAGTATAGACGATTTCTTTTCCGTTAGCGTACTTCGGTAGGTCGGTGAAAGTATACTCCCAGTTGTTAGCTGCTGTTACCTCTTGGGATTGAACGACTTTGCCATCAGCCAAGAGGTTTACGGTGATAGATTTCGGACGTTTACCGTCTTGGTCGTTGTTATCGTTCCAAGTCTTAGTTACTGGTACAGATACTTTTTCAATGTTGGTATTTGTCACAGTAAAGCCAGAAGCCATGTCGCCTGTCACTTCAGATTGGTAGTTTTCGATCGCATCTTCTTTGATGGTGTACTTGATTTCTTTGCCATCTGCGTGAAACTTGCGTAGGTCATTAAATGTTGCTTTCCAACTGTTTGAAGCGTTGAGAGTAGCTGTTTTTCCGGTGTCTGCATCATCTGCGTAGAGACGGACTGTAGCGGAATCTTTTGCAGGGCCAATCCATTTCTTGTCAACGCTTACTGATGTTTTAATTGGCTTGTTTGTGATGGTTTGGATGGTCGCTTTTCCATCAGCGACAGAGACGGTTGTTTCTTCTGGATTTAGTTCAAATCCATTCGGTGCTGTCAGTTCTTTGATTTTGTACTGACCTGCGACTAATTTTTCTGTCACAGCTTCGCCTTGAGCATTTGTAGTGACTTCGTATTCTTTGCCATTCGCAACATTGGTGATTTTAAACTTGGCATTGGCAAGTTTTGTCTCTTGATTTTCAGCATCGACTTTGATGATTTTAATCTTGTTGGTCAAGTCACCAGAACCTGTACCACCAGATGAGGAATTGATATAGGAAGCAGAGTGTTCAGCAAGCACCTTGTCTTTAGAAGTGAGCTTAACATTGTTTTTTATAACGGTATCCGGTGTATAAGATGTTTGATAAGTAAAATAGTACTGTTGGTTACTTATATTTCCTAAATTTACTGTAACAGTCCGATCATCATTTGAAAAGGAAATCTTATCACTGCTAATGGTTTCAAGGACTTTTATTGGGTTACCTACTGAGTCAAACTCTACCCTTTGTAATCTGAAAGTATCTTTGATAAATTTCTCTGGAGAATTAAGTGCTAATGTATCAGAAAAAACAGTGTCATCTGGGAAGCTTCCCTTTTCATGGTTGATACGACCTTCCCATTGTACACGATTTCCACCGATCTCTTTTGACCATTTATTCAACTTTTCATTTTTAAGATCTGTTGGGCCATTTGGTCTAACCTTAATGGTGTGGACTTTTCCACTTACAGTTATAGAAAATGTGTTTTCTTCATTCCGGCGAACTTTTGAGTTAACAAAATTGGCTGCTAGTTGCATTGAGCCTTTGACATTATATTTGTTCTGTACATAATCGGTAAAAGTCGCTCTTACTTTTCCACCACCATCAGGATTTGGTGTTACATGGGCGTTGGCAACGACACTTCCATCAGGTGCATGTAGCGGAAAATCAACTGCCGCAGAATTGGTCGGAAACCTCATTGCGTCAGGCAGTGTGACCTCGAAATAATCTCCTTTGCGTAATTCTGCGCCATGTCCACTGGCATCCCAGTCCAGCGCTAGATAGAACCTACCATTGTAAAAAACATTATCTGTTTCTTCGCCATTAGGTGTTCTAAGCACCTTGAGTGATGTTATAGTAGTCTCTACTTCTTTTGGAGCTTCCTCCGCCAAGGCAGTACTGGCAGGGGCAAAGACCTGAAACAGCAAGCAGAATAACATTACTATCGTCTTAAATCGACTTTTTAATCCTGTTTTCATCTTTAAATTTTCCTCTTTTCTTTGACGTTTATCTATCTCCAATTTGAGAATCAGCCCGAATACGAATCATGACCACCTCTTCCTTATTTTATTCAGGAAAAATGCTTTTTTTTTTAGCATTTACGATAAAATTTTACCACTTAAACTACAGGAAGTTAAGAACAATCGGTTGACACTATGTGGACTTTCTGACCTCTAAATTTAGAGTTTAAAATGCATTTTCTTACAGATTAATTTCTTGTGAAGGAATGGCAATAGAGAAAAGGTCAATAAAAGTCTAATTTTATGTTCAAAAATGAGTAGAGATTGATTTTTGGAAAAGGAAAATCATATGTTTCTGGGTTCGATTTTACATACCCTCAGTGTTTTTAGAAAGTACCATATTTCCGTCTCGTTACGGAAAAAGAGAGAACGCTGGATGCGTTTACAAACAAGAAGGGCTGGAATATAATAAGGATATAGACACGGGGCAGGGAGCTGAGCGGTGAAGCCTACAAAGTTAGTGACAATCAGTGACGTCACCAATTCTCCTGAGGTGTTTGAAAGACAGGTTGATCATGTGCAATTGCCATTGGTCATACAAAAGAAAGAAGGAGCAATCAATGACTCAGAACAAACAAGTTTATCAATTTCCCGCAGGTTTTTTATGGGGTTCTTCTACCTCAGGTCCTCAGAGCGAAGGGATGGAACCCGGTGACGGGAAAGGCCAAAGTAACTGGGATTATTGGTACAATATAGAGCCGGAGCGTTTTCATGGAGGTATCGGTCCGGAACAGACCTCTACCTTTTACAAAAATTATGAAAAGGATATTGATTTGTTGGCAGAGACAGGTCATACTGTATTTCGGACCTCTATCCAATGGTCGCGTCTCATACCAAAGGGTGTAGGGGAGGTCAATCAAGAAGCGGTAACTTTCTATCGAGCTGTATTTTCCTTGATAAAAGAAAAGGGGATCCAATTATTTGTCAATCTTTATCATTTTGATCTTCCTTATACTTTGCAGGAAAAAGGTGGCTGGGAGAAAAAAGAAACGGTGTGGGCCTATGAAGCCTATGCACGGACTTGTTTCGAGCTTTTTGATGATGTGGTTGACCGATGGATTACCTTTAATGAGCCAATCGTTCCTGTAGAATGTGGTTATCTGGGAGATTATCATTATCCTTGTAAGGTTGATGCCAAAGCAGCGGTTGCCGTGGCCTACCATACTCAATTAGCTAGTTCTTTGGCAGTCAAAGCTTGCCATGAGATCAATCCTGATAAAAAAATCGCTATTGTGCTGAATCTGACTCCAGCTTATCCCCGTAGTGACCAGCCAGAAGATATACAGGCAGCTAGAATTGCAGAACTCTTCCAAACCAAGAGTTTTCTAGATCCATCTGTCTTGGGAGAATATCCAGAGGAGTTGGTTCGATTGATTGCCGAATATGATTTGACTCCAGAAGTTAGCGAAGAGGAGCTGGCAATTATCAAAGAGAATAGAGTGGATTTTTTAGGAGTCAACTACTATCAACCTCTTCGGGTACAAGCACCGACAAGGGTATGGAAAGAAGGAGAGGTTCTCACTCCAGAATACTTCTTTGCTCCTTATGATATGCCAGGGAAAAAAATCAACCCACATAGAGGTTGGGAAATTTATGAAAAAGGGATTTACGACATTGCCACCAGTCTCAAAGAAGAATACAACAATATTGAATGGCTAGTAACAGAAAACGGTATGGGGGTGGAAGGAGAAGCTGCCTTTAAGGAAAATGGCTATATCCATGACGATTACCGGATTGAGTTTATCGAGGATCATTTGATTGAGTTGCACCGAGCTATTCAAGAAGGGGCAAATTGTAAGGGTTATATGCTGTGGACCTTTATCGACTGCTGGTCTTGGCTCAATGCCTATAAGAATCGCTATGGTTTGATTGAGCTGGACTTGGATACTCAAGATCGCATTATCAAGAAATCAGGCAAATGGTTTAAGACCTTGAGTGCTACCAATGGTTTTAGTCGTTAGGAGGTCATCATGGTACAATTAGGATTTTCCATCTATCCAGAGCATTATTCTTTACAGGATAGTCAAGAGTATATTCATTTGCTGCATCGTTATGGAGCGCGGCGGATGTTTCTGAGTTTGTTGCAGCTAGAAACCAGTAAACCAGAGGTATTTGATCTATATAGGGAATTGATTTCCTATGCCAATCAACTAGGAATAACTGTGGTGGCTGATGTGTGTCCACGTTTTATACAGGCACAAGGTTGGCAAGATTCACTCATGGAACATGTTGCCGAATTTGGCTTAGCAGGAATTCGTCTGGATGAAGCCCTTCCTTTGGATGAAATTATTGAGCTAACCAACAATCCTTATGGTATAAAGATTGAACTGAATTTGAGTACGGATAAGACACTGTTGACCAAACTTTTGGTTAGTTCTGCTAATTTGGATAATGTAATCGCCTGTCATAATTTTTATCCACATGCTTATACAGGGCTTTCTGAAGAGTATTTTTTGGAGATGTCTTCGTTTTATCATCGTTCTGGGATTCAGACTGCTGCTTTTGTCAGTGCACAATCAGCAACCGAGGGACCGTGGCCCTTGTCAGAAGGATTACCGACTCTGGAAGACCATCGTTACCTGCCTATTCCCCTTCAAATCGCTTGGTTGAAAGCGACTGGCTTGATCGATTGTATTTTGATCTCCAACCAATTTGTATCAGAAGAGGAGCTTCAATCCATCCAAGAGGTCTTGAAAGGAGAACAGATTCGTCTGATGGTGGAAGTAGAAGATGGGCTAACGTCTGTCGAGCAGGAGATTGTAACGTTTCCTCATGTCTATCGTGGAGATGTATCAGCCTATGTTCTTCGATCAACGATGCCGCGTGTCGTGTATCAGGATGATTCAATACCAGCTCGATCAGATCAGATGATGACCGTGCAGCGTGGAGATATTTTGATTGACAATGACCTTTACGGTCGGTATAAGGGAGAATTGCAGATTGCTCTGAAAGAATTTACGGTCAGTTCCAAGGTCAATCGAGTTGGGCGGATTTGTCCTTCTTATCTCCCCTTGTTATCTCTCATCAAGCCTTGGAGAGAATTTCAACTGATTATCAACTCATCCGAACACTTTCACTAATCATACGGAAAAAGACAGGACACTTGAAAACAGTCAGCGTGTTATAATAGAGATAGAATATGTGGCTAATATAATGAAGGAAAGGAAGGGTCATGCTATCTAAAAAAGAAGTTCGTCTGCTAGAGTGTTTGTTAGCAAAGCAAGATACTTTTGTCTCCAGTTTGGAATTGGCCAAGTTGCTAGCAGTGAGCGATCGTACTGTGCGGAAGTATGTTCATCAACTTTCGTCTTCTTTAGAAGCAAACGGTGCGCATATCCTTTCCAAACAGAGCAAGGGCTATTGTTTACAGATTGACCGTCCAGTTGAATTTGAAATGTTTTGGCAGGAGCAGCTCCAATTAAAGAAACGGATTACGGATCTGACGCAACTGGAAGAAGCTGTGGATCGTCAGCGCTATATTTTGAATAAATTACTGTTTGAGGAACCCATTCAATCTTTAGACTGCTTGCAGAAGGAATTGTTTATTGGAAAGACCACCCTGCATTCCATCTTATCGGACATCCGTAAGTTATTTGCTTCCTACCAGTTGGAGCTTCTTATTACACGTAGGGGAATCAAGTTGGAAGGCAAGGAGCCAGCCATTCGTCATTTTATCATGGATTATTTTTTTGGCGAGGGGAAGGCTCAGTCAGTATATGGTATGGTTGAGACCAATCTTTTGCCTGATATTCGGTTTACAGATTTGATGTTGATTGTTTTGGATGAATGCCGCGATGCTAAGCTCCGTCTGTCTGATTTTGTCATGCAAAATCTTGTCCTCCATATAGCGCTTCTTTTGAAGCGGATGAAGATTGGCTCCAGTTTAGATCAGTTTCCAATATCAAATGACATTCAGTCCTCTAAGGAATACCAAGTGGCGGGAAGGATTATCCAGCGGATAGAGAAGCAGTTTCAAGTCACAATCCCAACTGAGGAGACCAATTATATCGCCTTGCATCTTAAGGTGAAATTGACGGGAAGTCCCACTCAAGTCATGGAAGTTGAGGGGCGTTTTCAACATCATGTGGAAAGTTGTTTGCGCACCCTCTCTCAATTAACAGGGTTAGAACTATTTAAGGATCAACAGTTACTAAGGGGGATTTTGGCTCACCTAATTCCTTTACAGACTCGTTTGGAGAATAAAATCCAATTGGGGAATCCTTTAACGTCAGATATTCAGCAACAATATTTTGAGGCGTTTGAACTCACAAAGAGTGCATTTGCAACGATGCCGGAACTAATGGGGTATCAGATTTCTGATGATGAATGGGCTTATTTGACTCTTCATGTTATGGCTGCGATTGAGCGCTATCAGGGATTTAAAAAGACAAGAGTTTTGGTAGTTTGTGCAACGGGAGTTGGAAGCGCTTTAATGTTAAAGAATCGTTTGGAGAAGGAGTTCTCCACCAGCTTAGAGGTTGTAGATAGTGTCAGTTATCATGAGATAACAGAAGAGCGATTGAGGGATATTGATTTAATTATCTCCTCTATTAGTCTCTCCAACTTGATTTTTTTGACACCCGTTATCAATGTGAGTGTCTTTCTATCAGAAAAGGATATGGAAGCTGTACGTTCCTATCTACAACAAGTGACACCGGTCAAGTCGGAGCAAGGGGAGCCGGTACTTATGGGGGAAGAACAGGCAAGACAGATAGCAGAGTCAGTTTTCTCCCCTCAGCGAGTTCTCTATATACAAGAAGAAACGAGTCGCGAATCGGTGCTATTCCAATTGACAATGTGCCTGAATGAGGCTGTTGATTCTGATTTTGTTGATCAGTTTTTGGAACAGGTCCATGTCCGAGAATCTTATAGCTCGGTTGTGTTTGGGGACAGCTTAGCTTTTCCACATCCGGCCTTACCGATGAGCTTCTCAGAGCAGATTGTTGTTGGGATTTGCCAAAGGTCGGTTGAGTGGGGACAGGGAAAACAAGTACAGTTAGTCTTTCTATTGTCTCCATCTAAGGGGCGCAATATTCACTTGAAGTATGTTTCCCCTTGTCTGGTCGAATTTGTAAAAAATGGAGCTTTGCAGGAGCGGCTGATGAAGAACCCAAGCTACAGTGAATTGATAGATATTTTCATTCCCTTGATTCAGAAGCAGGGATAGAAGGAGTTTTTATGAAACACATTATGTTAGTTTGTAACGCAGGTATGTCTACCAGTATGTTGGTAACAAAAATGCAAAAAGCAGCGGAAGAAACAGGGGTAGAAGCAACTATTTGGGCTGTTCCTGTATCTGAGGCAGATAATGAGGTGGAGCAAAAAGAAATCGATGTGCTTCTTTTGGGACCACAGGTGAAATTCTTACTGAATGATTACAAGGCCAAATTTGAACCGGCAATCAAAGTAGATGCCATCAATATGATGGATTACGGAGTGATGAACGGAGCCAAGGTCCTAGAAGCAGCGTTGACATTGATGGAGGAGTAGTATGAGTTCTCCAGAGTATTTAGAAGCCATCATGGGGCTGATTATGTACGGAGGTGAAGCCAAGGGCTATGCTACTCAGGCAATTCGAGCGGCTAAACAAGGCGATTTTGAAGCTGCTGAACAGTTGCTTCAAGAAGCGACTACCTCTTTGAATGTTGCCCATAAATCACAAACCAATCTATTAGCAAAAGAAGCAAGTGGAGAATCTGTGGAACTATCTTTGTTAATGGTACACGGGCAAGACCATCTGATGAACGCTTTAACTTTCATTGATTTGGCAAGAGAGTTTGTTGAGGTCTATAAGAAAATAAGCTGATGGTGGGAGGAATATGTGTATGAAGTTGACAAGGGTAGGACAGGTTCCCGTGGAACACCTCTTTGATACGATTCGGCGTTCTTTGAAAGAAGATTATCAGCAGCATACGGGGGTTCCCCTTCTTGATCAGGATATCAGAGAAGGTTTGACTTATACGAAAACTTTTGGCGAAAAGGGTCAGCATAGTGTCAAAGTGATTGTGGAAGAATTTGCTGTTCCTAGTTGCTATGCGGTTTGTTTTCATTCCAACCGAGGTAAGGAGCATATTCGCTACTCACTACGTGATTTGGGAAACAATCAAACGGAGATAGAGTATTCCTATGAGATGGAAGCTGGTGATATTTTTGCAAAGGGAAATTATTTTTTGATGAAAAAACTCTTTTCAAAGAGCTTGAAACGCCGGACAGAAGCTCAGCTAGAAGCGATGATTCGCTATTCTTTAGAGGAACTTCAGCTTAATAGTTAGGTCATATGTGACAAAAAAATAAAAAGGAGACAGATTATGTCAAATATTTCTGAGAAATTCATGGAAATATCTGGGAAAATTGGCTCGCAACGGCATTTGATAGCGATTCGTGATTCCTTTATTTCTATGATGCCAATTACAATGGCTGGTACAGTAGCCGTTCTCTTGAATGTCTTTCTACGAGATATTCCAACTAATATGGGTTGGACTAGTTTTGTGGAAGCCATGCAACCCATTATCAACATCAATGGTTATGTATACTTTGGTACCATTGGGATTATGGCTCTTGTTTTTGCCTTTACTTTCGGCTACAACTTGTCTCTCATGTACAAGGTCAATCCTTTAGCCGGGGGCTTGATTTCTTTTGCTTCCTTTATTTCAACAATTCCCCAAAGCATAACAATTTCTACTGCCTTGAATGGAGCAGATAAATCGTTGCTTTCAGCTTTAGAAGGTTTGGGTTTGAAGATTGTTACGACTAATGGAGCTGCTGCTTTAGAAACAAGTGAGTGGGGAGCTATTGCCCTGAAATATGGTGGAGCAACAGGACTCTTCACAGCTCTGCTGATTGGTTTTCTTGCTACATGGGTTTATGCAAGTTTAGTGAAACGTAACGTTGCTATCAAACTACCAGACTCTGTTCCACCGGCGGTCAACAAGGCTTTTGCGGCCATTATTCCAGGTACGGCTGCAGTTTATGCCTCTTCTATCATTGCCTACCTTGCTTTTGCTTTGACTGGTCAGTCTTTGGGAGACTTAGTATCAACCTACATTCAGTTGCCTTTACTGGGATTGTCGCAGGGACTTGGGTCAGTAGTTCTCCTAACCTTCCTTGTGCAACTGTTCTGGTTCTTTGGGTTGCATGGACACAATGTTTTGGCACCGATCATGGATGGTATTTATGGTGTAGCTTTGAATGAAAATGCTGCTGCCTACACAGCAACCCAAAGCGCTGCAAACTTGCCTTGGCTTTGGACTCGTGGTTCTTTTGATGCTTACGCTCAAATGGGGGGCTCAGGTGTGACCCTTGCCTTGATCATTGCTATTTTCATCTTTTCTAAACGAGAAGAGCATAAGATGGTGGCTAAATTATCTGCTCCGATGGGAGTGTTTAATATCAACGAGCCAATCATCTTTGGTGTTCCGATGGTGTTGAATCCACTCTTTGTCATCCCATGGTTGATTGTACCTCCAATCTGTGCTGCCATTGCCTACTTGGCGACAGCAGCTGGCTTGATTCCGCCGGTCTTTGCGCCTGTACCGTGGATTACGCCTCCAGGGCTTTATGCTTACCTTGCTACAGGTGGAAATGTCATGGCAGCGTTGGTGTCCCTTTTCAATCTCCTTATCGCCTTCTTGATTTGGACTCCGTTTGTCATAGCTGCCAATAGGGTTAAAGCTGGTGAGGACTAATGTTTTCTAAGAATAAATCTCCCTTCTTACTAGCGCTAGGATTTTTCCTTATTGCAGTTAGTCCGCTCTATGGAAATAAGTATTTGAATATCATTGCTGGCTTGGTTTTGATACTAATCAGTGTGCTGAGAAGTAGAGGTAACTAGCTACCATGTCAAGAGACTGGGCAAAAACTCAGAATTTACTCTTTCTGGTAAAAATTGAAGAACACAAAATGGCTTAGAATCAACGTTTCTTATGACGTTATTCTAAGCCATTTACTATTTCTGAGACTTTTTGCCCAGCCCCTTTTGTGTCATCATACTATTTTAAAATATGTCATTGTTAAGAGATTGCAATTTACTTGTAACATTTGTTATATGTTTTTAAGCCTGCTGCAAGGATTATCCATTAGGATAGATGAGTCCGAACAAATATGAAGGAAAATTGAGTATTTTGAGTTATAACATTATTCGAAAGTATATGAAGTTAGAGCTGTTTATAGTTCTTATGGGAAGTCTTTTGTGGACAAGTGTACCAACTGTTAGCGCCAGCACCAGAATGAATGACAATCTGGCACTGACGAAGAGTCTGAAAGCTACTAAAGTTGCTATCGAGAAAGCGGCTAAAGTCGCATTAGCAACGAATATGATTTCAGAAGTTGCTGTGGAATATACTGTTAACACCTATCCAGCTGGTCAGTGTACTTGGGGAGCCAAACAAATGGCTCCTTGGGTTGGTAACTACTGGGGAAATGGTGGCGATTGGGCTGCCACTGCAAAGTCTTTAGGCTACGAAGTTGGGAGTAAACCTAAGGCTGGAGCCATTGCTGTTTGGACGGACGGTGGCTATGGCCATGTTGCCTATGTGACGGACGTGGCAAAGGATGGTCGGATTCAGGTAAAGGAATCAAATTACAGTGGTGCTTATCATCCTAGCAATGTGCGTGGTTTCTTTGATCCGACAGCAACCAGCGAAGGAACAGTGAGCTACATTTATCCGCCTGCGGGGGTGTAGTCTTGCCTTATCTGCCAGCTGTCTAGCAAAGCTATTGTCTGAGAGAGGGCTATGGAGAGTAGGAAATAGGTGGTCGGTTATTTTGCTTGTTTCAGCCTTGTCCACTGAGTAGGTATTTTTGTTGTTATGTTAATGAGGCGGAATATTTTTTCGGTCTCTTTTTTCTTATGTCTAGTAAAGCCACTATTTAAAATTTTAATCTCACTGATAGAAAATATATATTAGCTGGAAAAAGTCTTTCGTGATACTATTGTAAAATATGAAAAAGAAAGAAGTGTAGTTATCGTGAAAAAAATTGTTCTTTTAATTAGTTTATTGTTGACAGGAATTGCCCTGGTTGCATGCAAGTCATCCTCTACATCGGAAGCTGGCGAAAATCAATCTCTTCTAACCCAAATCAAAAAAGAGGGGGTCATCAAGATTGGTACAGAAGGCACCTATGCTCCGTATTCCTATCATGATGAGGATGGTAAGTTGGTTGGTTATGATGTAGAAGTAGCAGAAGCTCTTGCAGCTAAATTAGGTGTTAAGGTCGAATTTATCGAGACAAAATGGGACTCTATGATTGCTGGCTTGGATGCCAAGCGCTTTGATACGATTGCAAATCAGGTTGGGGTGACAGATGAGCGCAGGGAAAAATTTGATTTTTCTGCACCGTATACCTATATTTATGGCGTTCTAGTTACGAAAAAAGATAGCTCAAACATCACAAGTTTTGCAGATTTATCAGGTAAAAAATCTGCTAACAGTCTGACAAGTAACTGGGCAGATTTAGCTCGCAAAAATGGCGCAGAGGTTGTCGGTGTTGACGGTTTTTCCCAAGCGGTTGAGTTGTTGCATACAGGGCGTGTGGATGCGACAATCAATGATAATTTGGTGTACCTAGACTACATCAAGCAGCACGCCGACGCACCGATCAAAGTTGTGACCTTAACAGATGATGTATCCACAACTGCTTTTCCAGTTGCAAAAGGTAATACAGATCTGATAGAGGCGATAGACAAGGCTTTGTCTGAGTTAGCAAGTGAAGGAAAACTGGCTGAGATCTCAAATAAATACTTCGGTGAAGATGTGTCAAAAGCCAAGTAAGCAGGAGAAAATATGACAGATAGAGTATGGCAACTACTGATTGATTCATTTTCGCAAATACTTGTTCCAGGATTGTTGGTGACGATTCCATTGACAATCTTGTCTTTTGCTTTTGGGCTATTACTGGCTATTGGGACAGCTCTGGTACAAGTCGCTCATATTCCTGTACTCAGGCAACTCGCACGGTTTTACATTTGGCTTATTCGTGGAACTCCCCTCTTGGTGCAACTGTACGTGATTTTCTATGGTCTGCCAAGTCTGGGGATTGTCTTAGCAGCTTTTCCATCAGCGGTCTTGGTTTTCTCAGTTAATACTGGAGCCTATGCTGCTGAGACCATTCGGGCTTCTATCGAGTCTGTTCCCAAAGGACAGTTGGAAGCAGGTTATTCTGTGGGGATGAGCTTTGCTCAGACCATGCGCCGAATCATTCTACCGCAAGCCTTTCGTGTAGCCTTTCCTCCTTTGTCTAATACCCTCATCGGTCTCGTTAAGGATACGTCACTAGCAGCCAATATTACTGTTTTAGAGATGTTTATGGTAACCCAGCAAATTGCGGCTCGGACCTACGAGCCTTTTATTCTTTATTGTGAAGTCGCTGTGATATATTTATTCTTTTCGACCATTTTGACAAAACTTCAAGCCTATGGCGAGAAGAAATTGGCAGTTTATTAGGAGGTTCAGATGATTCAAGTTAATGGCCTAGAGTTGGCTTTCGGTAATCAGCAAGTTTTGAAGGGGATTGATGTTCAGGTTAATCCCGGAGAAGTAGTGGTGATTTTGGGGCCCTCTGGTTCAGGTAAAACCACCCTCCTTCGTTCGTTAAATTTTTTGGAAAAAGCTGACGCAGGTCACTTGGTCTTTGGTGATAGTCAGTATGATTTGTCCAAGATTTCCAGTAAAGACATTGCGGCTATTCGCAAGCGGACAGCCTTTGTCTTTCAAAATTATAATCTCTTTGCCAATAAGACTGCCCTAGAGAATGTAACAGAGGGGTTGATTGTGGCACGAAACATAGCCAAGCCAGAGGCAGAAAAAATTGGTAAGGCAGCCTTGGATAAGGTTGGACTATCAGACAAGTATGATTTTTTCCCTAGTCAACTTTCAGGTGGCCAACAACAACGAGTTGGGATTGCCAGAGCCATTGCAACCAGTCCAGAGGTGATTTATTTTGATGAGCCGACTTCAGCCTTGGATCCAGAATTGATTGGAGAGGTCTTAGCGGTCATGATTCGGCTTGCTAGAGAAGGCATGACAATGGTTGTTGTTACTCATGAGATGGGGTTTGCGCGTGCGGTAGCTGATCGAGTAATTTTTATGGATGGTGGTCAGATTATTGAGGAAGGGCAGCCAGAAAATTTGTTTGATTATCCAAAAGAAGAACGGACTAAGCGATTCTTGGCTCGTATTCGAAAGGAAGACGTACAATAGTTTCATTTAAAATTATGCAGCACTCTAAACGCTAGATAGAAAATCTCTAGTCTAGCTTTGGAGTGTTTTTCCTAGTCATTTGAGTAGGTGGTCAAGTTAGCGAACAAGGTTATGTATGGGGATGAGTGTTTGAATAGTTCTCCCAACCAGACTGTGTTGGTACGAACTATGTTTACGCTATTTTCAAGCCTATGGAACGAATGCCAAGAGTAAATTGAAAGGCTATAAAAAACGATAATAAGTAGAAAGGCTTTCTTTTCTAAGATAAATAGTATATAATACTACCAAGAAAACGTTTGCACTATTAAAGGCATTCGATTTGTCGAATCGTATCAGATAAGGGAAGGATAGGGAGAAGTTCTATGACAACATTAGCCGATGTGGCTAGGTTAGCCAATGTATCAAAAATGACCGTTTCGCGTGTCATCAACCATCCAGAACAGGTCACGAAAGAATTGCGTACGCTGGTAATGGCAGCGATGAAAGAGTTAGATTATACGCCAAATGTGGCTGCCAAGGCTTTAGCTCAACAACGAACCTTGATTGTTCAGGTGATTATTCTGGAGAAGATGGATGTGGTGGAACCTTACTATATCGACCTTTTAGCCGGTATCGCTGATGAACTAAATCATCGGCATTATACTCTGCAACTGGTGACGGATTCTGACCTAATCACCGATCAGTGTGATGGCTATATCGTAACAGGAGCTAGGAAAGCTGACTATACTTGGTTGAAGAGGTTGAGAAAACCCTTGGTTTTGTTTGGAGAAAATCAAGAGGGGCTTCCCTTTGTTGACTCGGATAATCACTTGGCGACCCGATCAGCTACCCAGTTTGCCCTATCCAAAGGATACGAACAGATTATATTTGTTGGGATTGATTTGCCAGAAGCCTTTGAAAAGAGCAGAGAAGGGGGCTATAAAGCTGCTATGCAGGGACGTGAGACTCACCTTTACCGGTTAGAAAATAGTTCTCGGTTAGCAGAAGAGTTTGTAAAAAACAGTGACCTATTATTAGAAAATACCTGTTTTATTTGCGCTTCGGATCGTTTGGCCCTAGGGATTACAAGAGGTTTACTAGCTTTGGGAAAATCCATCCCACAGGATGTTGGTGTGATTGGTTTTGATGGTTTTTTCCTGGATCGGATGTCCAGGCCCTCTCTGACGACCATGAAGCAGCCTATTCGACAAATGGGGGCTTTAAGTGTCAAACAGTTGATGACTATATTGGAGGGAAAGCCCCTAACCAAGCAGGGACATTATTGCCAAGCGACCTTGATTGAACGTGAGACTACACCTTAGTAGTCTTTTTTTTTTTCAATCAAAATAATAGACTTTTATTTTCAGCTATGTTACACTGTCATAAGTTATGTTGATGTTCTATCACCCAGTATTTTCATAGTATTTGTAACAGATCGATGCAAATATTTTTTTGTATACTCTTCTTTTCATCGTGAAAAAAGAGGAGTGGGTGGTAGAAAAAGACAAAATAGAGAGGGATTGGTAATGATGCGGAAAAAAGTAGGTGCGATGATGTTAAGCATCTTAATGGTAGTGTCAACCTTAGCTGGTGCATTTATGGGAGCAAGTGTGAGCCAAGCGCAGGGGAGCTTGATTAAAGACATTAAAGTTGATAAACAAGAGATGAGGCATGGTGATCATTTCCGTGTGGATGTAGATTTTGGAGGTCCAGGTACGAAAGTTACAAATGGACAGGAAGAAGAAATTAGATTTAGTCTTCAGGGTGTAAAAGTAACTTTTCCAAATACGACTCTTGATTTAAAAAATAGTCAAGGAAAATCTCTGGGAACCGTTGAGTTCAAGGATAATAAGGCTGTATTGAAATTCAATGAGTATGCAGCAACTCTTGATGACGTTACGGGGGCTTTCTATTTTAGTGCCTCAGCATTTTACGACAGAGATTATAGTCAATCAGGTCAAGGAACAATCAATATAAGTTCAGGAAGCATTAGTAAGAGCATTACACTTAAATACGAGAAAGGCTCAGAAACGACGGATAATGTGTATTACAAATCTGGAGTTTGGGATGATAAGGATGATAGTGTAGATTGGATCTTTAATGTTAACACTGCAAGAAAATCTGTGGAAGACTTAAATGCCACTTTTGAGATTAACGATGAACTTCCAGAGACAATGGAGTGGGACATTGATTATAATAATAAGGCTTCTTATGCAGTTGAATTTGGTTCTGGTAACTGGATTAGTCTAGAAGAGGCTGGAAAAAGGGGAGTTACGATTTCGTTTGATACTTCCAACAAGCGAAAATTAAATGTTAAACTATCCAATCAGTGGGTTCTTGAGCACGGTACATGGGTAAAGCCTTTGAACGGCAGAAGTATCTCCGTTCGTTTGAAGGCTAGGCTGACAGCAGAAACCATGAATAACCCAGCAATTACACGAGTGACGAACACATCAACTGTTCACCTTTCCAATCTAGATTGGCAGATACAGGAGAGCGATAAGAGTGCCTCTGTTGAAATCATTCGTGTTGGAGGTTGGGCAAAAGGAACCGTAAAAGGTGAGGTAAGGATCTTTAAGAAGATTGCAGGGACGGAGACTGGAATCGCAGGAGTAGAGTTTCTGATTGAATCAGTAAACAATACAAACGTGCAGTACAAAATAAAGACTAATGAATCAGGTATTGCCAGTCAAAAGGGTTTGGTAGATGGAAAATATAGACTGAAAGAAATTTCTGCTCCGGCATGGATAGACTTTGAACCATCTAAGGCAATCACCCATGAATTTGAAGTTAAGGAAAGTGATACAGAAGGAAAAACTTTCCAGATAGAAAATACAAAGAAAAAAATAGATATTAAAGTCAATAAAGAATGGATTGGTTTAGATGATAAGAAACCGACAATATTGCTACAATTGTATAAAAATAATGTGGTAGAAGGACAGCCAATTTCAATAACACCAAATAGTAGTTCATATACTTGGAAAGCCTTAGATAAAACAGACAATAAGGGTAAAGATTATAGCTATACAGTTAAAGAAGTAGGCGAGGATAATGGTAAAGTAGTATTGGAAGGAAAAATCTATACTGTTGAGTATATAAAGAGTGCAGACAGTCACTTTACCATCAAGAATACTTTAAATAAGACTACACCAGCTAGAGCAACGATTGCGGTTAAGAAGGCTTTGAAAGGCCGTACTCTCATGAATCAAGAGTTTGAATTTATCTTAAGAGATGAAAATGGAACTGAGCTTCAAAGAGTAAAGAATGCAGTTGATGGTTCTGTCGTTTTCAAGGCAATTGACTACTCTGCGGCTGGTATCTATAAATACACGATTGAAGAGGTTAATGCAGGTCAAATGATTGATGGCTTGAAATATGATGATCTCAGAGTTCATGTAACTGTTCGTGTGAGCGATGATAAACAGGGTACTCTTGTTGCTGCAGTTGAATATCCTAACGATATTGAGTTCAATAATGAGTATGTTGAGCCAACAACTACCACCACAACCGAGGAGTCAACTACCACTACTACAACCGAGGAGTCAACTACCACTACTACAACCGAGGAGTCAACTACCACTACTACAACCGAGGAGCCAACGACGACCACCACAACCGAGGAGTCAACGACGACCACCACAACCGAGGAGTCAACGACGACCACCACAACCGAGGAGTCAACAACCACTACCACAATTGAGGAGCCAACGACGACTACCACAACCGAGGAGTCAACGACGACTACCACAATTGAGGAGCCAACTACCACCACCACAACAAGTGAAAAACCTAGTCAACCAGAAACGACCACAAATGACAAATCTAGAAAAGCATCGCTCCCATCTACGGGAGAAGTAGGTAGCTTTTTAGTAACTATGCTTGGATTTGGTGTCCTTGTTTCGATAATCACAGCGATGGTGTACCATCGTAAATAAAAAAAATCTTAATCATGAATGATTAGGCTAATACTACAAGAGAGAACAGAGTTTCTCTCTTTTTTAGAAGGAATAAATACTTTATTATTTGTTCCCTTTAAGAAAATATGAAAGAAAGGTAGTTCAATGAAATTAACTGTACTAATCACTTTTTTCAATGAAGAAAATATATTGACTAAAACACATGATGAAATGTCTAGACAGTTGGATAGTATGCTGGGAATAGGGCTTTCAGATTATGAATTGCTCTATGTTGATGATGGTTCGAGTGATGCAACTCTTGAGTTGATAGAGACGATTGCAGCGGATAGCTCAAGGGTTCGCTATATTAGCTTAAGTCGAAATTTTGGTCGCGAGGGAGCAATTTTAGCAGGTTTTAAATATGCAACTGGTGATGCGGTGATGGTAATGGACGGAGATCTTCAGCACCCACCCTATCTCATTCCAGAATTTGTTGCAGCTTACAAGGAGGGATATGACATTGTTAGCGGTCAGAGAGACCGTGTGGGAGAATCTAAACTAGCAAGTCTTTTTGCAAAAGTTTTTTATGATGTATCGAATCACTCAATGGATGTTCGGCTAACTGATGGGAAATCAGAATTGCGATTACTGAGCAGACGTGCTGTTGAGACCTTTATAGCATTACCGGAATACAATCGCTTTAATAAAGGGCTCTATGAGTGGATTGGCTTTAAAGAAAAAGTAATTCCATACAAAAATCAAGTTAGGATAACTGGGAAGAGTAAATTTGGATTGAAAAAGTCCTTCAATTATGCTATTCAAGGAATCATCTCCTTTAACGATAAGCCTCTGAGAGTTTGTGTACAGTTTGGGTTAATCAGTTTAGGAATCGCTTTGCTCTACCTGTTAGTTGAACTTGTTCGATATTTTATGTATGCAGGGCATAGGGTCAGCGGTTATTTTACAACTATAGCTGCCATTATTCTTTTTAGTGGAGTCCAATTGATTTCTATCGGTATTTTGGGAGAATACATTGGGAAGATTTATTATGAAGTCAAGCAACGTCCACATTTTGTTGTTGGAGAAACAAATATTGAGGCAGCAAGAAAAGATAGGGTAGGGTAAGAATGAAATTGTTTACGAGATTATATCAACGGCTGCTAAATTCGCTTAAGGCTCACCGAAAGTTAAGCACTTATATTATCAGCGCTCTACTTCCAATGGTGATTATATTGGTAGTTTGGTCTTTTATTGGCATGTACCCTTTTGGTATAAAGAGTCTTATGGCAGTTGACTTTGGACAACAGTACATCAGTTTTTATGGTTTCTTGAAATCAGCAATTCTTTCGGGTGATTGGTCTAGTTTTTTCTACTCCTTTACCAAATCACTAGGTGGGGATATGCTTGGAGTATTAGCTTATTATCTATTGAGTCCTTTTAATCTCATCTATATCATCAC
This sequence comes from Streptococcus ruminantium, assembly GCF_003609975.1. Lineage (NCBI taxonomy): Bacteria > Bacillati > Bacillota > Bacilli > Lactobacillales > Streptococcaceae > Streptococcus > Streptococcus ruminantium. The sequence goes on along the minus strand of NZ_AP018400.1, from coordinate 1,952,800 downwards.
TCCATTTAGTCATTTTAGTTTAGCAGTCTTCCTGACAATTTGGCTGCGTTATGGAGCTATCGGACTTAGTTTTGCATATCTTTTAGTGAGACGCTATAAAGCGCTGGAAGGAAATGCATGGCTAGTGCCTTTTGCATCAACTGCTTATGCTTTGTCTGGGATGCTGGTTTCTTATCAGATGAATCCAATCTTTTACGATGCTATGATTTTGTTACCACTTGTTATTGCGGTACTGGAAGAACTACTGGACGGAGGGAAACCGTTTTGTTATATCTGGACGATAGCCTTGACCTTCTTTTTGCAGTTTTATATGGGCTATATGATTGGTATCTTTGTTGCCTTGTATGCTTGTTTCTATGTTTCTCCTCGTCTGGCAGTTGAAGGAGATTGGAAAAAGAAGCTAGGGAGTTTCTTTTCTCCTCTTCTAAGGACTTTTAGTTACTCTGTTATGGCGATAGGACTAGTGTCCGTCTTAATCTATCCAGTTGCCCTAAATCTTATGCAAAGTAAAGGGCAAGTGGGAACTGGACTGACCTTTCGTTTAGCATTGCAGATCAATCCTTTAGACATTTTATCAAAATTAACCATTGGTGGCTTTGATACGACCTCTGGTTGGTCAGCAGGTCCTAATTTACCAAATATTTATGTAGGAGCACTAGCTTTATTTGGCTTTATTCTCTATTTTAAGTTCGCAAAAGTGCATCACAACCAAAAAATCAGTGCTAGTATTATAACGGTAATCTTTTTCATTTCATTTGTTAATGAGTTTGCTAGTAAAATTTGGCACATGGGGCAGAATCCAGCAGGGTTCTTTTTCCGCTTTTCTTGGATTTTATCTTTCTACATGGTTTTGCTGGCTTTTCAAGCCTTCAAAGAATCGCCGAAGATTTCGAACAAGGGTTTTGGAATTGGCTGTGTTATACTCATTGCTTCTGCGACCTACGTCTTGAGTCAAAAATACAGTTATATTTCTAAAGAACAACCTCAGATGGTGACGGATTTTGTCAAGCAAAACTATTTATTGATTTTTCTTTTTACAGGTCTATTTGTTACGGGTATTTTTTATTGCTACTGGAAAAAATGGCAATACTCTAAAAAGAATAGACTGATCTTCTCTGTTGTTCTAGTAAGTGCGATGGTACTAGGTCTATTTTTATTACAGCAGGGTTATCTTCTTTCGCAGGTAGCCTTGACTATTATGGTCTGGTTAAGTGTTTTGCTGGTTTTCTATTTGGGTCCAGGTCGTTTGGGGTGGGTGATGCTAGCTTTCATCACAATACTTGAGCTGGGATATAATGCATATTTGTCCCAAGTGACCCTACATTATGCCAATGCTTATAAATTTAGTGATGCAACAATTTCGGTTAAGCATGTAACAGATAGTCTTCAGGATAGTGCTAAAACAAAATTCTATCGTATTGGTTCTAGCTTTTCTTACTCAAAAACAGCACCAACTTTGTTGTCTTATCCGGGACTGAGCAGTTTTAGTTCAAGTTTGGAGCGGTCTACCATGAATTTGTTTGCATATCTGGGAGATGTAGGAGTGAATGCTGCAACCCAATATGCAAATGGAACAGCTTTAACAGATGCGCTCTACGGGGTGCGTTATTATATGGATGTGAAAGACTTCACCCAAAAGGAGGTCGAAATGAATCCTAAAAAGATGTATTTTACGCGTTACTCCAAACGATTTGATCTTCCAGAATACTATATAAACAAGGTATACGATGACGACCGGTATGTTGTTTATGAAAATCCCAATGTCCTCTCCATTGCTTTTGGAACAAATACGCTTGTGCGAAATATACAATTTGGATTCAATAATCCTGTAGCAAACCAAAATATTATCCTTAATTCGATGGTGGGGAATTCTAAGAATGATATTCATTATTTTCAGACCTTCGGTTTTTCAAGAGTGGAGACAGAAAATATGAAAGAGTCAACCAACGATAAAGGTGAGAAGGTCTATGATCGCATTGATAGCAATCGACCGGGAATCGTTCGCTATAAAATCATTCCTAAAAGTAGCTATACTTATTATTTTCTAACGCCATATTTTTTAAACAAAGCAGAAGGTCGTCTCTCAATTCTCCTAAACAATAAATGGTTGACGAACCAAAAAAGTTTTTCTCAAAGACAGCTTTGGCAATTGACCTCAAATACAGAAGGAGAGGAGACGGTGCTTGAATTACGGTACTCAATGGATGGTGTCAACTTAGAAGGAGCAGGTCTTGTGCGCGCAGATAATGATGCTATTAGGAGGGTATTAAGAGAGCGTTTAAAACAAAATATGGTAGTTACGGAATGGACAAACACCACTGTTAAGGGGACTGTTGATATTACTGATGATAGTAACATCATGATGACCACCATTCCCTACAGTGAAGGGTGGACGGTGAAGGTTGATGGAAGAATGGTAGTGGCTAAAAAAGCGTGGAATAGCTTACTATCATTTCCAATAACCGCAGGAAGGCATACCATCGAAATGTACTTTTTCCCGCAAGGACTGATTGTCGGAGCTGTGTTCAGTTTGGTCTCTTTGATGATTGTCGTCAGCTTATACTATGCTGATAAAAATTGTTCAAACAATGAGAATAGTCAGAGGGATGAAAGAAAAATAATAGGGAAGGATTCTCTTGATCAAATTGTTTGCTAACAGAAACTATTCACTATCCATTTTGACTATGTTGATGATTGTTGATTACATTCCGCAAGGGAATTTTATGTTATAAATCGTAAAAATAATGTTTGTATGCCTGATAATCTACCGAGACTTCTGTAATAGAGTGGCTCCAACATTACAAAAAGAATGATAAAATGCTTCAGAAATTCCATAAGATACTTTTTTAGTTATGGGATTTAGGAAGCTTTTATTTTGAAAATAGTTGGAAATCTGTTAACGATAACATTTGAGAAAACGTTTGCAAAACCTCTGTTAAATTGTATATACTGGTAATATACCTATCAAACGAATATACATGGAGGAGTTATATGAAAAAGAAATCCGTTCAGGATGTGAAGCGAATAGGAATGTTCAAGGAGAAGCAAATCTTTGGCATCCGAAAGCTAAATGTAGGAATTGCCTCAGTCGGTATTGCGACAGCTCTCTTTTTAAGTAGCGTAGGACAGGTGGTACAAGCTGAGGAAGCAGTCGCACCTGCAACGACTCTCTCAAGAAAGACAGAAGAGACTGTATCGGATGCTGCGACTCTAGCAACCCCGGCAACCAACACAGAAGAAGCTGCTAAGGCTCAACCAGTTGTAGAAACACCTGTAGCAGAAGCGCCGATTGAAGCTGGCAACATCCGTCTTCACTTTGAAAATGTAGACAAAAAAGAGCCTGAAAAACAGGGACTATGGATCTGGGGCGGTGTAGAAAAACCATCAGATGGCAACAAATGGCCGAATGATACAGCGAATTTTTATAGTAGCCAAGTTGACAACTACGGTCACTATGTAGATATTAAAAAGTCAGAAACTCCAGCAACCATCGGCTACTTATTGCTCAAGAATGGGGAAAAGGTAACCGAGTCAGACCAGAAAGTTGAACTGCTGGTTCCTGAGCAAAATGAAGCTTGGATTGCCAGTGACTACAGTGTTTCTAGTTATGAGCCTATTAAGGATGAGAAGCTTCTTCGCATCAATTACAAACGAGATGATAACAACTATGAAGGTTGGGGTGTTTGGACTTGGGGTGATACGACCAAAGCTAGCGATGGTTGGCCCGCCGGTGCAGTCGATTTTAAATTAGGGAAATACGGTGCTTATGTAGATATTCCCTTATCTAAGGCTCTGGATTCTAAATTGAATTTTCTTCTAGTCAATAAAAATAATCCGGACCTTCCGGGTAATAAAACGATTGATTTAGCCTTCGCCGATCGTAAGCGTCATAGCCAGATTTTCCTCCGCAACGATGAGGCAAAGATCTATACTAATCCTTATTTTGTCGAAGAAAAGCTTGAGTTAGACACGAGTAAGGCAACTCCTGGAACGAAAAACGTGACCGTCGCAGCTAGTATAAAAGCACCATTTAATTACAACGAAAGTGGCCTAGTATCACTCACTGTGACCAATCCTGAACAGGTTGAAATTGTCAAAATGGAAGTAGATACAACAGCTATTGGAGGCGGGATTGTCCCGATTTCAACAGAACTCAACCGTGTGACAATCAAGGCGACATCGGATACAGTACCGGGAACCTATAGCTTGCCTGTGAAGGTTTATGACAAGGACAATGGTTACTATGAAACCAAGTTGGATGTGACGATTACCAAACGTCAAAAGGCTGCTGGTGAGAAGGACTGGGATGAGCAGGTCATCTATTTTATGTTGACTGACCGTTTCTACAATGGAGACACCAGCAATGATAAACGAGTTGAAGGGAAGATTACCAATCCTCGTGGTCTCTATCAAGGAGGAGACTTCAAAGGAGTAACAGCCAAATTAGATTACTTGAAGGAATTGGGGGTCAATTCCATCTGGTTGACACCGATTGTAGAAAATATCCCACAAAATGCTGGTGGTGAAAAAGATGGTGACTATTACGCTTATCATGGCTATTGGGCAGCTAACTTTGAAAAACTCAATCCACATCTAGGTAGTTTGGCTGATTTCCATGAATTGATTGATGCCGCAGCAGAAAGAGGTATCAAGATCATCGTGGATGTCGTGCTCAACCATGCAGGTTACGGAACAGAAAATACATTTTCAGGCATGGTACGAACCAAGGAAGAGGACAAGCAAGGAGATGATCAACTGGGCTCTCTCGCTGGTCTACCTGATTTTAAGACAGAGGAAGCCGATATTCGCAAGAAATTAGTAGACTGGCAAGCTTCTTGGTTACAACGATCTACCACAGCCAAAGGCAACTCCATCTATGGCTTCCGTGTAGATACGGTGAAACACGTGGATGATACCACCTGGCAGCATTTCAAAAATGAATTGGTGGATCGTGATCCTGACTTCCACCTGATTGGGGAGACTTGGGGTGCCAATTACAAGGATACGAAGGGTGATCTAGGTATTGGAACCATGGATAGTTTGCTGGACTTTGGTTTCAAGGATATTGCCAAGTACCTAGTCAACGGTCAGCTCAAGGCGGCTGGAAAAGAGTTGGAAGAGCGTAGTAAGGTCTTGAATAGCGCTGCTAGTCTAGGTCAATTTTTAGGTAGTCATGATGAAGATGGTTTTCTATACAGTCTTGGCGGAGCCGAAAAAGAAGGCAATCTGGACAAATTGAAACTAGCTGCCAGCCTTTTGATAACAGCAAAAGGTCAACCGGTCATCTACTATGGAGAAGAGTTGGGGCAGTCAGGAAAAAATAACTGGCCTGTTTACGATAATCGCTATGATTTTGACTGGAGTCGGGTAGGAAACAGCGATGTACAAACACACTACCAAAAATTGTTAGCCTTCCGTAATGCTAATTCTGAGCTTCTTTCCCGTGGAGATACAGCGACAGTCGCTGCAAATGATAGCCAAGGTTGGTTATTAACCAAGCGTAGCTATCAAAACCAATCAGCCTACCTACTCTTTTCGACCAATACGGACAAGAAGGAAATGGATATTGAAGTTTCCGGAAAAGATGTCGTACTAAAGGATGCTTATACGGGTAAGAGCTACCAAGCTCTTGAAAAAGATGGTAAGTTTGTGGTTCAAGTAGAACTTCCAACGATTGCGCAAGGGGGAACGATGCTTCTTCAAGCTCAGGCAGGCGATATTGTTAATGCCAGTGTGAAAGGAGCGACAGAAGAGCCGATTCCAGCAGGTCACTTCCGGGTTCACTTTAAAAAATTACCATCCGATAATCTATCAAGTCTCGGTCTTTGGACATGGGACGATGTCGAAAAGCCATCTTCTAGCATAGGTGCTTGGCCGACTGGTGCGACCAATTTTAGCACTGCAAAGCAAGATGATTACGGTTACTACCTAGACATCAAGATGAAGGACGAAGCGGCAAGTAAGATCAGCCTTTTGATTAACAATACGTCGGGTGAAAACCTCACAGGTGATAAGACAATCGAGCGAATCAGTCCTAAGATGAACGAGGCCTGGTTTGACGAAAACTATCAGTTGAGTCATTATCCACCGCTCAAGAAAGGCTATATCCGCATCAACTACTTCCGTACAGATGGCAATTATGACCAAAAAGGCTTATGGGTCTGGGGAGATGTGAAGGATGTCAAATTGGGAGACTGGCCAGATGGTATTGACTTTGAAAATCGTGGCAAGTATGGTGCTTATATTGATGTGAAATTGACAGACCTACCAAATTCGATTGGATTCCTCTTATTGGATGAAAGCAAGTCGGGAGATGATGCAAAAATTCAGCCAAAAGACTACAACTTTACTGATTTGAAAAACCATACACAAATTTTCCTTAAAGATGATGATGCGACCATCTATACCAATCCATATTTTGTAAACAATATTCGTGTCACAGGGGTATCACATGTTAGCCTGACAGCCCTAGAAGCAGCTTTCACAACACTTGAAGGAGCAGACAAGCAGAGCATAATGGAAAAACTATCCGTAACAGATAAAAATGGTCAACCTGTCACTGTGACGGACCTTGTACTGGATACTACAAACAATAAAGTGCGAGTCCTTGGGGATTTCAATCAAGAAAACGCTGGCTATACCCTCAAGTATGGCAATGATAGCTTTACGACTAAGATGAGCTGGCAGTTGAAAGACGAGCTCTACGCCTATGATGGCGAACTTGGTGCGCGTGTTCATCAAGCGGGTGCTGTGGTGGATATGACCCTCTGGTCCCCAAGTGCAGACAGTGTTTCCGTAGTTCTTTATGATAAGGACGACCAGTCTAAAGTGGTCGGAAAATTGGCTATGACCAAGGGGGATAAGGGGCAATGGGATCTTAAGCTCAATGATCAATCTGGCCTTGGTATTACTGATTATCGCGGCTACTACTACCACTACGAAATTACTCGAAATGGCCAGTCCGTTCTCGTTCTTGATCCGTATGCCAAATCATTGGCAGAGTGGAATAGTGATTTGGCGGAGACAGATCCGTCTTACCGCGTTGCCAAGGCAGCAATTGTCGATCCAAAAGAAGTTGGACCAAGTGACCTTACTCATGCGACCATTCCAAACTTTGTGAAACGTGAAGATGCGATCATCTATGAAACACATGTCCGCGATTTTACATCTGACCCTGCTATCTCAAGCGAATTGAAAGCTCAGTTTGGTACCTTTGCGGCTTTTGCAGAGCGTCTCAAATATTTGAAAGAACTAGGCGTGACCCATATCCAACTGTTGCCAGTTATGAGTTATTATTATGTCAATGAATTGAAAAATGCAGAGCGCCTTGGTGAGTACGCTTCTAGCAATAGCAACTATAACTGGGGCTATGACCCACAGAGCTATTTTGCCTTTACCGGTATGTACTCAACTGATCCGACAAATCCATTGAAACGAATCGAGGAATTTAAAAACCTCGTAAATGAAATTCATAAACATGGCATGGGAGTCATTTTGGATGTGGTCTACAACCACACTGCTAGGACCTTCTTGTTTGAAGATTTAGAGCCGAATTACTACCATTTCATGGAAGCAGATGGCACTGCCAAGTCCAGCTTTGGTGGTGGTCGTTTGGGGACAACTCACCACATGAGTCGTCGTGTCTTGGTGGATTCTATCAAGTATCTTGTTGATGAGTTTAAAGTGGATGGTTTCCGCTTTGATATGATGGGGGATCATGATGCAGAGGCAATTGAAACAGCTTTCAAGGAAGCCAAGAAGATCAATCCAAACATTATCATGCTAGGAGAAGGCTGGAGAACCTTTACAGGAGATGCCAACCAACCTGTCAAACCGGCAGACCAAGATTGGATGAGTTCAACGGATACGGTGGCGGTCTTCTCGGATGATATTCGTAATACCCTCAAGTCAGGTTATCCAAATGAAGGGCAACCGGCCTTTATCACAGGCGGTGCTAAGAGCATTGAAGCAGTGTTCAACAATATCAAGGCTCAGCCAAGCAATTTCCAAGCTGACGATCCGGGTGATGTGATTCAGTATATCGCAGCTCATGATAATCTGACCCTCTTTGATATTATTGCCCAATCTATCAAGAAAGATCCATCAGTGGCTGAAAATAATCGGGAAATACATCGCCGCCAACGCTTGGGTAATTTGCTGGTCTTGACCTCTCAAGGAACACCATTCATCCATTCTGGACAAGAGTACGGACGGACCAAACAATTCCGCCATCCAGATTATAAGTACCCTGTATCTGATGATAAGGTACCAAACAAGGCACATCTGTTAACAAACGCAGATGGCACACCGTTTGACTATCCATATTACATCCATGATTCCTATGATTCATCTGATGCAGTCAACAAGTTTGATTGGACCAAGGCGACAGATTCAGAACGTTATCCAGAAAATACGCAAACCCAAGCCTTTACCAAGGGATTGATTGCCTTACGGAAGTCAACGGATGCCTTCCGTTTGGGGACAAAAGAAGAAGTGGATCAGAGAGTCAGCTTAATCTCTATACCAGGACAAAATGGCATCGCTAAAAATGATGTTGTGATTGCCTACCAGACCATTGCAAGCAATGGTGATCGTTATGCTGTCTTTGTCAATGCAGATAGCAAGGAGCGGCGCTTTGTTCTCGCAGACATCTATAAGGATCTGCTCAAGGGGCAAGTTCTCGTAGATGGCAAACAGGCTGGAGTAGAAGCTCTGACGAATCTGGATGGAGTGACCTTGACAGACGATGCAGTTGTCCTTGCGCCATTGACCGCAACAGTGATTCGTCTACCGCACCGTGTTTCACAGGTGCCAGATACAGCTCCGACAGCGGAGGAAAAACCAATAGCTGATCTAGGAACAACTCAAGCAGCGCTTCCTAGTGAAAAAGAATCTCCTTCTGTAGTCTCTCCAGTTCAAACAGCAAGTTCTGCAAGCGAAAAAACCTTGCCAGCTACAGGTGAGTCCAGAAATGGACTAGCTCTTCTTGGTCTTGGTTTTGCAGGTCTCGGACTGATTGGCGCTACAAAAGGTAGAAAGAAATTGGAAGACGAATAAATAATTGGCTCTTATTAAGTGGAGCATATACTCAAATGATTGTAGGCCTAGGCTATCAATCCGTCATATTTTGAGTATCACTTCCCTCTGAAAGAGGTTGGTTTATCCAGCCTCTTTTTATTGTGAAAAAAGAGAGGTACTCTAGAGTCGTTTCACAGGCGGCAGTAGAAGAGAAAACGGACACGGACGGGTTGACAGATTCATACGATTGGAAAATAGTCCAATAGTGAACACAAGCCTGTGTTTTATTTGGTCTTTTTGTTTCCGCTTACATAATCTATAATAAGACCATACAAATCATTTCAAAAAGGAGAATGAAAAATGGATTTCCTTCAAACCCCATTAAACTGGTTCTCACAGAATATCTTGCAGAATCCAGCCTTCTTCGTAGGTCTATTAGTGTTGGTGGGCTATGCCCTCTTGAAAAAACGACCTCATGATGTTTTTGCAGGGTTTATCAAAGCGACGGTTGGCTACATGATTTTAAACGTAGCCGCAAGTGGCTTGGTGACAACTTTCCGTCCAATCTTGGCTGCCTTGAACCATAAGTTTCAAATTGATGCAGCAGTCATTGACCCTTACTTTGGTCTTGCAGCAGCTAATGGCAAGATTGCGGAAGCCTTCCCTGATTTTGTATCAGCAGCGACCACAGCCCTCTTGATTGGTTTTGGTGTCAATATTCTTTTAGTGGCTTTTCGTAAGGTAACAAAAGTTCGTACTTTGTTTATCACCGGTCACATCATGGTGCAGCAAGCAGCAACGATTTCCTTGATGGTACTCTTTCTCATTCCAGCCCTGCGCAACCAATTTGGTACAGCGGCTATCGGTATCATCTGTGGTATTTATTGGGCGGTCAGCTCAAATATGACTGTTGAAGCAACGCAGCGCCTGACAGGCGGCGGTGGCTTCGCTATTGGTCACCAGCAACAGTTTGCTATCTGGTTTGTTGATAAGATTGCTCCAAAACTTGGTAAAAAAGAAGAAAACTTAGACAATTTGAAGTTGCCACAATTTCTCTCCATTTTCCATGATACAGTTGTTGCCTCAGCAACCTTGATGCTTGTCTTCTTCGGAGCTATCCTGTTTATTTTGGGGCCAGAAATTATGGCAAATCCAGAAGTCATCACTTCAGGTACTCCTTATAACCCAGCTAAACAAGCTTTCTTCATGTATGTTATTCAGACAGCATTCACCTTCTCAGTTTATCTTTTCATCCTGATGCAGGGTGTCCGCATGTTCGTAGCGGAGTTGACCAATGCCTTCCAAGGTATCTCAAGTAAGTTGCTTCCGGGTTCATTCCCAGCGGTGGACGTTGCAGCTTCTTATGGTTTCGGGTCATCTAACGCAGTTCTCTCAGGTTTTGCTTTTGGTTTGGTTGGTCAACTAATTACTATCGTTCTCTTGGTCGTTTTCAAGAGTCCAATTCTTATCATTACTGGTTTTGTGCCTGTATTCTTTGATAACGCAGCGATTGCGGTCTATGCTGATAAACGTGGCGGATGGAAAGCGGCAGCTATCCTATCCTTCCTCTCAGGTGTGATTCAAGTAGCACTTGGGGCGGTCTGTGTAGGTTTGCTTGAATTGAGCGGTGGTTACCATGGAAATATTGACTTTGAAGTACCATGGTTGCCATTTGGATATGCCTTCAAGTATCTAGGTATTGCTGGTTATGTCCTCGTTTGTCTCTTCTTGTTGGCCATTCCACAGCTTCAATTTGCAAAAGCTAAAGATAAAGAAGCCTATTATCGTGGTGAAGCGCCAGCAGAGTAATATAGCCTTTAGTATTTAAAGGAACATTCACCTATCTTACTAAAAACAACAAACTGTATAGAAATGGAAGTGAAATTATGATTAAAGTATTGACAGCCTGCGGAAATGGTATGGGTTCATCCATGGTTATTAAGATGAAGGTGGAAAATGCCCTTCGTCAATTGGGTGTAACAGACTTTCAATCAGCGTCTTGTTCTGTCGGTGAGGCAAAAGGCTTGGCAGCAGGATACGATATTGTGGTAGCCTCCAACCACTTGATTGCTGAGTTGGAAGGACGTACCAAGGGGCACTTGGTTGGTCTTGATAACTTGATGGATGACAACGAAATCAAAACGAAATTACAAGCCGTACTATAGATTGTCAGTAGGGGTAGGGACTTTCCCTCCCCCTTTCATATAGTACGTAGAAGAGGAAGTCATGAATTTACAAAAATCATTTACTGAAAATAATTCCATCCGCCTAGGATTGACAGCTGAAACTTGGCAGGAGGCAGTCCATTTGGCAGTTGAACCCTTGATTGACAGTGGTGCAGCTACAGAAGAATACTATGATGCCATCATTGCTTCAACGGAAGAATATGGTCCCTACTATGTTCTCATGCCGGGTATGGCGATGCCACATGCTCAAGCAGGAGTAGGGGTTCTGAAAGACTCCTTTGCCCTGATTACTTTGACAAAACCGGTGACATTTTCAGATGGTAAGGAAGTATCTGTTCTTCTCACTCTTGCAGCTACAGATCCCAAAATTCACACCTCTGTAGCTATTCCGCAGATTGTTGCCCTCTTTGAATTGGAAAATTCCATCGAGCGTTTAGTTGCTTGTCAAACACCAGAAGAAGTACTGGCTATGGTAGAAGAATCAAAAAACAGCCCCTACTTAGAAGGTCTGGATTTAGAAGGTTAATGATTCCATTGCATTTTACTTGAATAACAATACAAAAACATAGAGCATTTAGGTTTCAAGGCAATGTTTAGAATGTTAATAAAGCCCTTTGTTTACCAATTTAGCTATATGCTTTTATTAAAATTTAATCAGCTTTCATCATCTCTATTTGCCGAGATGAAATGATAAGTACAAATAAGAACGAAAGGGAAGAAATTCGAGCAGAAAACTCAGAATTTGGATAGGGTTACTTGTGTATAGACTCAACTGCGTATCTCTCCTGATTTTAGTCGTTTTCTGTTCGCTCTTGGTATCCTAACTATGACAAAACATATTCCAAATTTACAGGTCGCATTGGATCATTCTGATCTCAAGGGAGCTATAAAGGCAGCGGTGGCTGTCGGCCACGAGGTAGACATCATCGAAGCAGGGACTGTTTGCTTGTTGCAAGTCGGTAGTGAGCTGGTTGAGGTGTTACGCAACCTTTTTCCTGATAAAATCATTGTTGCTGACACCAAGTGTGCAGATGCTGGCGGTACAGTTGCCAAAAATAATGCTGTCCGTGGTGCAGATTGGATGACCTGTATCTGCTCAGCTACCATTCCAACGATGGAAGCGGCATTGAAGGCAATTAAAGAAGTGCGTGGCGACAAGGGAGAAATTCAAGTTGAACTCTATGGTGACTGGACTTACGAGCAGGCTCAGCTTTGGCTAGATGCAGGCATTTCTCAAGCTATCTACCATCAATCACGCGATGCCCTTCTGGCAGGTGAAACATGGGGTGAAAAAGATCTCAATAAGGTGAAGAAACTGGTAGAGATGGGCTTTCGTGTGTCAGTAACAGGTGGTCTGGATGTTGATACGCTCAAACTGTTTGAAGGAGTTGATGTTTTTACCTTTATCGCAGGTCGTGGCATTACCGAAGCAGAAAATCCAGCAGCGGCAGCACGTGAGTTCAAAGACGAAATCCGTCGTATTTGGGGGTAGGTATGGCACGTCCAATTGGCATTTATGAAAAAGCGACCCCCAAGCATTTTACATGGAAGGACCGTTTGGAGTTTGCTAAAGAGCTTGGTTTTGATTTTGTCGAAATGTCGGTAGACGAAAGTGAAGCTCGCTTGGCTCGCTTAGAATGGAGTAAAGAGGAGCGCTTGGAGGTGGTAAAGGCCATCTACGAAACAGGTGTACGGATTCCGACCATCTGCTTTTCTGGTCATCGTCGCTATCCACTCGGCTCCAACGATCCTGATCTTGAAGCTAAGTCGCTCGAAACGATGAAACAATGCATCGAATTGGCTCAAGATTTGGGTGTTCGGGTCATCCAACTCGCTGGCTACGATGTCTACTACGAAGAAAAATCTCCAGAAACACGAACTCGCTTCATTAAAAACCTTCGCAAGGCATGTAACTGGGCGGAGCAGGCTCAGGTTATATTGGCGATTGAGATTATGGACGACCCTTTCATCAACTCCATTGAGAAATACCTAGCTGTTGAGAAAGAAATTGATTCACCATATCTCTTTGTCTATCCTGATACGGGCAATGTTTCCGCCTGGCACAATGATATTTGGAGCGAATTTTATCTGGGGCATCGCTCCATAGCAGCCCTCCATCTCAAGGATACTTACGCTGTGACTGAAACATCTAAGGGGCAATTCCGTGATGTTCCATTCGGTCAGGGCTGTGTAGCCTGGGAGGAGATGTTTGCAGTCTTGAAAAAAACCAACTACCAAGGACCATTCTTGATTGAAATGTGGTCAGAAAATTGTGAAACTGTAGAAGAAACACGAGCAGCTATCAAGGCAGCTCAGGATTTCCTTTACCCATTGATTGAGAAAGCGGGGTTGAACTAATGCCGAAAGATTTACAGGCTATGCGGCAACGGGTCTACGAGGCCAATGTCGCTCTACCTGCTCATGGTTTAGTCAAATTTACCTGGGGGAATGTCTCCGAGGTCTGTCGTGAGCTTGGTCGTATTGTTATCAAACCTTCAGGCGTTGACTATGATAAGTTGACACCTGAAAACATGGTCGTGACAGATTTGGATGGTCAAGTTATTGAAGGAGATCTCAATCCTTCTTCAGACCTAGCAACTCATGTAGCCCTCTATAAGGCTTGGCCCAATGTCCATGCGGTTGTCCACACCCATTCGACAGAGGCTGTTGGCTGGGCACAGGCTGGTCGTGATATTCCTTTCTATGGAACTACACATGCGGATTATTTTTACGGTTCCATTCCCTGTGCTCGTTCCCTGACAGCAGAGGAGGTTGATCAGGCTTACGAAAAAGAAACGGGATCAGTGATTATCGAAACCTTCGCAGAGCGAGGTCTGGATCCTGTCGCTGTCCCTGGAATCATCGTCCGAAACCACGGTCCGTTCACGTGGGGAAAAGATCCTGCTCAGGCTGTTTATCACAGTGTTGTCCTTGAAGAAGTGGCACGTATGAACCGTTACACCGAGCAGATCAATCCACGGGTTGAGCCAGCTCCTCAGTACATCATGGATAAACACTATCTCCGTAAGCATGGACCAAATGCTTATTATGGGCAAAAAGGTGACAGTCACTAGTTCACTATTTACAGAAAATATATAAAACCATAGGGAAAAGAAGGTGGTCTTTTGCAAAAAAAGAGCACTTTTCCCTTTTTGATGGGAGATAATAGTATGCATGGTGTTGCAAGGAGGTTGTCAGGGATCATTGATGATTGGTATTGATTGTGCCGTTTAGCATGAAACTCCTTCAGACACCTTGCAAGTTCATTCTAACGCTCTCTATCGCATGAAACATGGGTCTAATGAGGCTTCCGATAAAAGTAGTGCTTCCATGAAGAAAAGATTATTATCCTAGTATCTCATCTTCATTTGACATGTCAGCTTAGAAGGCACAAACCTGTACAAATCACAACAAACAGAAAAGCCAATCTTAATTGCTAAAACGATTAGAATATCGTGTGTAAATGTGTTAAGATAGTAATAGAGTGGGGAGGAGGAAAATCTTGTTATTAGATAAGAGCAGTTGTGCTTTATTGAGGTATTTAATTGGATTGCAGGAGCCAGAGACCATCATGGCTATCTCTAAAGAGCTGCAGCAATCACGCCGAAAAATCTATTACCATCTAGAAAAGATAAATGATGCCTTGCCAGCAAGTGTAGAGCCAATCGAGAGTCTTCCACGTGTTGGTCTTCGTCTTTCAGAGGAACAGAAACAGGCTTGTCGTGATCTGCTGGACTCGATTGATTCTTACACCTATGTCATGAACATGTCTGAGCGCATCCAGTTGATGATGGTCTATATCTGTATTACACCGGAACGAGTGACGATTGAAAGACTGATGGAGTTGACAGAGGTTTCTCGTAATACCGTCTTGAATGACTTAAATGAAATCCGCTCTCAACTGGCTCAGGAGCAGTACAAGATGACACTCTACGTCTCCAAAAGCCAAGGCTATAGTCTAGCCTGTCATCCTTTGAATAAGATCCAATATGTCCACTCTCTTCTATACACGATTTTCTTAGATGCGAACAAGGGCTTTTTGCAAGTTTTAGAAGACAAATTATTTGACCTAGTTGGTTGCCAACTTCTTTTCTCGGAAGAGATGGCGCAGTTTTTACAGGGACAGGTTTCGCAGTTGGAGAAAAAACTAGGTAAGAAAATCAATCGCTATGAAATTGAGTTCATGCTGAAAGTCCTGCCCTTTGTGCTTCTCAGTTATCGCAATATGGAAGTGGATAACTTGGAAAAGCGAGCCACTCTTAAAGAATTTGGGCAGGTGCGGGAGAGAATAGAATACCATGTCGCTCAAGATTTGAAAGATGCTCTGCTGAAGACCTTTGACTTGGGCCTGGATGAAATCGAAGTTTCTCTAATTGCTATTTTGCTTTTATCCTATCGAAAGGATAGCGATGTTCATGTATTTAGTCAAGATTTTATTGACCTGAAGCAAGTTATTGAGCGTTTTATCCATCATTTTGAAGTTCACTCAACCTTCGAGTTAGAAAATCCAGAGGAGTTAGCCAAACACCTCCTAGCCCATTGCAAGGCCTTGCTGTTTAGAAAAACCTACGGTATTCTTACAAAAAATCCAATGGTGCAGCAGATTCAATACAAGTATAGCAGCTTGTTTGCCATGACTCGGGTATCTGGAAAAATTTTGGAAGAGGAGTGGCAGATTGAACTGTCTGATGAGGACATTGCTTATCTGACTGTCCATCTCGGCGGAGCTGTCCATAGAAGCGGGACACGCAAGGCACCGACTCAGCTTGTTTATCTGATATGCGATGAGGGGGTCTCAGTTCAGCGACTTCTCTACAAACAGTGTCGACATCATTTGCCAGATAAGAAGATCGGTGCAGTCTTTACAACTGAGCAGTTTAAAAGTGTAGAAGACCTCCTAGAAGTGGATTTTTTGATTACAACCAGTGAAGGTTTGGAAACAGATTTTCCATTGGTTCAGATTCATCCTATCATGGACTTTGATGATGTACTCAATGTGACCCATTTCGCAAAATACCGCAGTTTATCTGATGAAAGGCAGGGCTTTGCGGTAGAACTGGATAAGCTCTTGTCAGGCTATATTGCTGATGGCAAGGCAGCTCAGGAACTCAAACAACGCTTACAAAAGCTGATTACTAATGAACTCTTTACCAATTTATCCAATCAAGATATTGAAACGGACCTATATTAGGGTAAAGTCCAAGTGTGAACACAAACCTGTGTTTTATTTGGTCTTTTTTTTGTGGGCTATTGAGCATATACTAGAAACATAGAAATACACGCTCTTTGAAACTCAAATTCATCAAAAGTCTGATGAGCGAACAGCACATGTGAAAATTTTTAGTTTGCTATCTGAGGGTTTGGGTGAGTTCCATTTGATTTTCACTGAGTGTTTAGGAGGAACAAATGATGGCTAAAGTTCAAGATATTACAAGAGAATCATGGATTCTGTCAACCTTCCCAGAGTGGGGAACTTGGCTGAATGAAGAAATCGAAGAGGAAGTCGTACCAGAAGGCAACGTTGCCATGTGGTGGCTAGGGAACTGCGGTATATGGATTAAGACCCCGGGTGGAGCCAATGTTGTGATGGATCTTTGGTCTTCTCGTGGTAAGTCTACAAAAAAAGTAAAAGATATGGTTTGGGGACACCAGATGGCCAACATGGCTGGTGTTCGTAAATTGCAACCAAACTTGCGTGTGCAACCGATGGTCATCGACCCATTTGCTATCAATGAATTGGACTACTATCTCGTATCACATGTCCACAGCGACCACATGGATATTAACACCGCAGCAGCTATCCTTAACAACCCTGAATTGGATCACGTGAAATTTGTCGGTCCAGTTGAGAGCGGCGATATTTGGGAAAAATGGGGCGTGCCAACAGATCGTATTGTCCGCATTGCACCGGGTGATAGCTTTGAGTTTAAAGATATTAAAATCCATGCAGTTGAATCCTTTGACCGTACTTGCTTGGTAACCCTCCCTATTAATGGTTACGAAGAAAATGGTGGCAATTTAGCAGGTCTTCCTGTAACGGATGAATTGATGGCGCGTAAAGCTGTTAACTATATTTTTGAAACACCAGGCGGAACGATCTATCATGGCGCAGACTCTCACTTCTCAAACTACTTTGCAAAACATGGTCGTGATTTTAATATTGATGTTGCAATCAATAACTACGGAGACAACCCAATCGGTATTCAAGATAAGATGACTTCTATCGATCTTCTGCGTATGGCAGAAAACCTACGTGCCAAGGTGATTATTCCTGTCCACTATGATATCTGGTCCAATTTTATGGCTTCAACGGACGAGATTTTACAGCTTTGGAAGATGCGTAAAGAACGTCTACAATATGACTTCCATCCATTCATCTGGGAAGTAGGCGGTAAGTACACCTATCCACTTGATAAGGACAGGATTGAGTACCATCACCCACGAGGCTTTGATGATTGCTTCTTAGAAGATTCCAACATCCAGTTTAAGGCCTTGCTGTGATACAGTGTGTACCGAGGGGCAGGACAAGGGTCCTGCCTATTTCTATGCCATACTTCATTGTAAACAGACAGAGAAAACGCTTTATGGTATAATGAAGTTATGACTTTAAAAAAGGAGAAAAACATGTCAAATCTTTCAGTCAATGCGATTCGTTTCCTTGGTATTGATGCCATTGAACAATCAAAATCAGGTCACCCAGGTGTTGTCATGGGTGCGGCTCCTATGGCTTATAGTCTCTTCACAAAAGAACTTCGCATCAATCCAGCTCAGCCAAACTGGATAAATCGTGATCGCTTCATCTTGTCAGCGGGTCATGGCTCTATGCTCCTTTATGGACTGTTGCATCTTTCAGGCTTTGAAGAAGTGACTATGGATGAAATCAAGAACTTCCGTCAATGGGGTTCAAAAACACCTGGTCACCCAGAATACGGTCATACAGCAGGTGTTGATGCTACGACAGGGCCTCTTGGTCAAGGAATTTCAACAGCGACAGGTTTTGCTCAGGCTGAACGTTTCCTTGCTGCCAAATACAACCGTGACGGTTTTCCAATTTTTGACCACTATACTTATGTCATTTGTGGTGATGGAGATCTTATGGAGGGTGTATCTGCTGAAGCAGCTTCTTACGCAGGTCTTCAAAAACTAGAAAAATTGATTGTTCTCTATGATTCAAACGATATTAACTTGGATGGCGAAACAAAAGATTCCTTCACAGAGGATGTTCGTGCTCGTTACAATGCCTATGGTTGGCACACAGACTTAGTAACAGACGGTACGGATGTAGAGGCGATTTTCGCTGCTATTGAAAGAGCCAAGGAAGCTGGCAAACCATCTCTTATCGAAGTTAAGACAGTAATCGGTCATGGCTCACCAAATAAACAAGGCACAAATGCTGTTCACGGTGCTCCCCTTGGTGCTGAAGAAGTAGAAGCAACTCGTAAGGCACTTGACTGGAATTATGGACCATTTGAAATCCCAACAGAAGTCTATGCTGATTTTAAGGAAAATGTAGCTGATCGGGGTACAGCAGCTTACAATACCTGGGTGAAGTTGGTAGAAGACTACAAGGTAGCCTATCCAGATTTAGCAGCAGAAGTGACTGCAATCTTGGAAGGTCGTGATGTAGTCGAAATCAAACCAGAAGACTTCCCAGTCTATGAAAATGGCTTCTCCCAAGCAACTCGTAATTCATCACAAGATGCTCTTAATGCAGCAGCTAAGGTCTTGCCAACCTTCCTCGGTGGTTCAGCAGATTTGGCACATTCAAACATGACCTATATCAAGGAAGATGGCCTGCAAGATTCAGTCAATCCCCTTAACCGCAACATCCAGTTTGGTGTACGTGAATTTGCAATGGGTACTATCTTGAACGGTATGGCAGCACATGGTGGTCTTCGTGTCTACGGCGGTACTTTCTTTGTCTTCTCAGATTATGTTAAAGCTGCGGTTCGTTTATCAGCTCTTCAAGGATTGCCAGTCACTTATGTCTTCACTCACGACTCTATTGCAGTTGGTGAAGATGGTCCAACCCATGAGCCAATTGAGCATTTGGCAGGACTTCGCGCTATGCCAAACCTTACTGTTTTCCGCCCTGCGGATGCACGTGAAACACAGGCTGCTTGGTACTTGGCTTTAACAAGCAAGTCTACACCGTCTGCTCTCGTTCTCACTCGTCAAAACTTGATAGTGGAAGAGGGAACAGACTTTGACAAGGTTGCTAAAGGTGCCTATGTCGTCTACGAAACAGAAGGCTTTGATACCATCCTTCTTGCATCAGGTTCAGAGGTCAATCTGGCTGTCAAAGCAGCTAAAGAACTAGAGGCCGCAGGTACTAAAGTTCGTGTAGTTTCTGTACCATCTACAGAGCTCTTTGATGCACAAGATGCCGCTTACAAGGAAGACATCCTTCCAAATGCTATCCGCCGCCGTCTGGCGATTGAGATGGGGGCAACCCAAAGCTGGTACAAGTATGTCGGTCTTGATGGCAAAGTCCTTGGCATTGATACTTTTGGTGCATCAGCCCCAGCTCAAACGGTTATCGACAATTATGGCTTTACCGTAGAGAATGTGGTGAAATTAGTTGGCGAATTGTAGAATTGCCTGACAAACTACTTCTCAAATTATGAAACATATAACAGTCCCTAGGGCTGTCAGATTGAAGAAAAAGTCCATGTTGGAGGATTTTCTTCAATCTTTTTTTTACTTAGAAAATTAAAAACTCTGAGAAATGCTGGCATAACAGTATTTATCGGAGTTTTCATTACGTAGTAATCAATCTCAAAATTTGAATTTTTTCTATTGTCAATAGGGTTTGTCTCCATTTTGAAACAAGTTTCTAAACCTGTTTTTTATATAAATCTTATATTATCGCCTAATGATATTTTTTATAAACATCCCTCACTAAAGACAAAATTTGCCCCAAAATATAAGTAACAAAGAGAGCTGGGCAAATATAAAATCACCACAAAAGAAGCATAGTATGATAAGTAATTGGTTGTATGACGAACATTAAAATAATTACAAGGGTCCATCTCATACCCCATGTCATCTTTCTTTGAATTAACCATTCTAAAAAATCCTCATTAGGATAACTCTTAGTTTCAATATATTCATTTTTAAGATCTAAATAATATTTTTTAAAATTCATACTCAAAATATAAAGATAACTTAAAAATATTTTTATCACAACATAGTATAATAAAAAGGGGCACCCCTTTTTATTATATGCATTACCAATAACGCATATATAACAAATATTGGATAAAAGCTGCCACCTCTATATCTCCTTTAAATTTTTTTGTGAAATTATAACAATTCAAGAAGTCCTTGTCAATTCTTTTTTCTGAATATTACGAAAACTTGTGAAATTGCCACCACCTGCGAGCTTTCTGCACAAGTAATAGCTGATTATCCTGCTGCCTTTCCAAGATGAGATGATGGTATGAAGTTGGTCAATCTGTCGCTTGTAGTTATCAATTTAAGACTTTAGGTCAGTAATTTGATCATCTTTTCCCTAAATGATATCTGTATTGCTTTTTTCAACCTTTGCATTATCTTCTGAAAATAGTAATTTTCTTGAATAAGAACTTAGAGTTTCATTCTGAGAATCAGCCCTCTCTCTTAATTCCTTTTTCTCATGGTTAATATTCAAAATCGTCACTTTCTCAGACATAAAAAACTCCAAAAATTCTACAATACAATTATAATACAAAGATATAATACACATAACACAACTAATTACACTTCTTAATCCCATTTCATAAGCCTTTTTGAACGCTCCAAGTTCATGAAAGCATGCGAGTACAAGTCACAAACATAGAATTTCATTGGCTGAATAGTCAAACCGTCGTAAGTGTAGAATCCTCGAAAGCCCTTGCCATCGCCAATGGTTGCCATCTTGCCGAATGCCCTTCATTTAGTGTCGCCATTGACAGACTCAAACAAGATTTTGGTACTGAATTGTTGGCGGATTTTCTGCCGTTTTTGGCTCTCATCTGCGATAATCTGCTGACGGCTCTTAATCAACCCTAAAATGTCCTTGACTTTAAACACAATCTTACTAGTTTGATAGAATCTTTTGAACGCTGAGAACTCATCCTTTCCATCAATGAAACGGATCTGGAGGGAAAAATATTGGAACGGTAAAACAATAAGGACAAATAGTGGCTAAATAATTCTTCAGAATAAACATCGTTTAGTGATCGCTATATAGTCCTAGTAGGTGTATAATAGTAGTATGAACTATACAGAAGAAGAAAAAGAATATTTTATGTTCCAAGCCTTGAAAGAGGCAAGAAAGTCACTTGAGAAGGAAGAGATTCCAATTGGTTGTGTCATTGTGAAAGACGGACAGATTATCAGTCGGGGGCACAATGCGCGTGAGGAACTCAATCAGGCGATCATGCACGCAGAAGTGATGGCTATTCAAGAGGCCAATCAAGTTGAGGGGAACTGGCGTTTGCTAGATACGAGTCTCTTTGTCACAATCGAGCCTTGTGTTATGTGTAGCGGAGCTATCGGTCTAGCTCGCATTCCTCATGTCGTCTACGGTGCAAACAATCAGAAATTTGGTGCTGCGGGAAGTCTCTACGATATATTGACGGATACCCGTCTCAATCATCGAGTAGAAGTGGAGAGAGGTATTTTGGAAGATGAATGTGCACAGATTATGCAAGATTTTTTCAGACAGCGTCGGGAGAAACAAAAGATTGAAAAGTTGATGACCGAGAAATAACTGCTAAATCATGAAAATCACGTAAAGCTTGTAACCCTAGCCAAATTGTGTTATAATCATAGATGGAGCAACATTCGTGCGTGAAGCGGGTCAGGGGAGGAATCCAGCAGCCCTAAGCGAGGTCGGATGTGTGCTCTTTTTGCGTACACTTTAAAAACCCTTTGAAATCAAGCTTTCAGAGGGTTTTCCGGAAATAGGGACAAATAAAAAATAAATGAGAATCAGCATCTTATATGCTATTTTTTTATACTGAAAGTAGCATGTTACATTTGACAATTTGGAAAGAAAAGGACATAATCAAATGCAGAAAGCGATTACAAAGGGAGGTTGTTCTATGTTAGAGATAAGAAAATTGGATATTAGATACGGACAAAAGCTCCTGTTAAAAGAAACATCTTTACAACTTGAGAAAGGAAAAGTCTATACGATTTCAGGAGTCTCTGGTGTTGGGAAATCCTCACTGCTCAACAAGATTGGCCTGATTGCCACTGATTTAGGTCAGATGATCTATTCTTATGACGGCAGGCGTCTCAATCTTTCAGATGAAAAGCAGGTTTCTGATTTTATAGCCACCCATATCGGTTTCATCTTTCAGGAAAAAAATCTCCTTCGACATGTCAATGTGTATGATAATATCGCTTTGTTGCTGAACAACGCACAGCAGATTGTCGGAAAGGACGACAGGATAGACCATTATTTAGAAGAACTGGGACTATCGGATAAAAAATATGCCTTCCCCTATGATCTATCAGGTGGAGAGGAGCAGCGAGTAGCCATTGCACGGGCGCTTATCGCTGATAAAGATATTATTTTAGCAGACGAGCCGACGAATTCTCTTGACAAGGACAACAGGAAAAAAATCACTGATTTGCTAGTTGATTTAGCTCATCGTTACCAAAAAATCGTCGTGATTGTTTCCCATGATGATGAGGTGATTGATCGAGGTGATGTCCATCTAAGGCTTTCCAATCAAACCATCGAGAAAGTTTTCACAAAGGAAGTGGAAAAACAGGATCAGTGCCTAGATAAAGAGGTGGGGATCTTACAGAAGATTGATTTACCAAAAAGAAAGTTCCCAATTCCCAAGATTGTTACAGGTCTACTTGTGTGTTTCATAGCTATCAGTACCTTATTGTTTAACATTACAGGCCTGTTCCAATCGCATTACCAAACATTATTAGATCATTCTTTGGAAAACGGTCTTCTCGCCATCAAGGATACTCTAGATATTAAGGGCAAACAGGTATATGATGATTTTCTTTCCTTTACAGATAAAGAAATTAGCAACTTAAAACAATCGGATGTTATTTCGCAGGTTAATCCTTATCTTGAATTTCCTTACAAAGGCATAACGCTAGATACTACTCAAGCTGGAGGGATTGATGTGCAACCAGAGGTGACTGTCAATGGTAAGACGGTTGCCTTGAAGTCTCCTTACAGCATTCAGCCCCTCTTTCCAACCAATATGACGGAGCGAAATATCGAGTACATAGATCGCACAGCAACACAAGGTTTGATTGTCTCAGAAAGTTTTCTTGCCAGTCAAAATTTAGGAAATGAAATCAGTGGACAGACCAAGTTGACGCTAGACTATTATGTTCCAATCGCCCTTTATAAGGGGCAGGTCACCAAGAGTACAGGAGAGATAGTGGATAGTGATGGTGATATTTTCGTCAAGCAACGAAGAGAATTCCCGATTATCGGTATATTGAAAGATTCCTATCCTTTCCAGTACTCGGTTCACCCCAACAGTTTCTTTATGAGGGTCAATGAAATGCTGTCTTTACAAGAAGAAGCCAAAAAGGGAGTGGTGTTACCCGACGAATTAGGAGGTTTACCAGTCGCAGAGTGGCGGTCAAGTGCCTATCATATTACTGTTGCCAATAGTACGGACGTTCCGGGTGAGCTGAGTCGTTTGAAAAAGATGCCGCATGTGACAACGGTATCTTCCTCAGAAGATTATCAGAGTCTGAAGCACATGCTGTCTTATGTCAGAACCGTTTCAACCAGTGTTGCGGTCCTTATATTATCTCTGATGATACTCTGCCTGTTCTTTGTCTTCTTCCAGATTAGCAACACTCGCAAAGAAGAAGTTGGTATTCTAAAGGCTCTCGGTTTTAGTTCGGCAGCGGTTCGTCGTTTTTATTATAAAGAGTTAACCATATATACAAGATCCGTTTGTGTTATGAGCCTAGTAATGTCCGTTGTATTGGTGGCTGCATTAGCTGTATCTCTGCAACTGAAACAACAGGATGTTCTAGCTGTTGTAATGAGGAATTTTCTTACTTTACCTTTAGTGGCTTTTGGTGCAATCGTCACTAGTGGACTTGTACCAATTTACAAGGCATGCCAAACATCTCCAGTAGATTGTATTCGATTGAATAGGTAGGTGTTAAGAAGTGAATAATA
Organism: Streptococcus ruminantium; assembly: GCF_003609975.1. Classification (NCBI taxonomy): domain Bacteria; kingdom Bacillati; phylum Bacillota; class Bacilli; order Lactobacillales; family Streptococcaceae; genus Streptococcus; species Streptococcus ruminantium. The sequence goes on along the minus strand of NZ_AP018400.1, from coordinate 1,928,452 downwards.
TTGAGATTCTATTATTTAAATCTCAATATTGTTCGCTTTCTTTTATTGTCACTATGTCGATTGAGGTTGGGACAAGTATTGCACTTTTTCATATTTAATTTGACGTTGAGTAGTCATCATTTCTTCCAAGATTTTCTCAGTTCACATGGCAAAACGAAGGAGACCTTAGAGGGATAACAGGGTCTGTGCTTTCACCTTTTTCAGAAAAAATAAAACTAACGCAGTTCATTTTATGAAAATAAATGAAAATCGATAAATTTCTTGAAAAAAATATGATAAAGCGTTATCATATTATGGTACATAAATGGAGGAAAAACATGACACATATTACATTTGATTATTCAAAAGTGTTAGGCCAATTCGTGGGCACACATGAAGTTGATTATATGCAGCCACAAGTGACACTTGCAGATGAACTACTACGCAAGGGTACCGGTGCAGGTAGTGACTATATCGGCTGGCTGGATTTGCCAGAAAACTATGACAAAGAAGAATTTGCTCGTATTAAAGAAGCAGCAGCTAAGATCCAAAAAGAGAGTGAAGTTTTGGTGGTTATCGGCATTGGTGGTTCTTATCTTGGTGCCAAAGCAGCTATTGACTTCTTGAGCAATGCTTTTGTGAACTTGCAAACTCGTGAAGAACGTAAAGCTCCACAGATTCTTTATGCAGGAAACTCTATCTCATCTAGCTACCTTGCTGATTTGGTAGAGTATGTCGCAGATAAAGACTTCTCAGTCAACGTGATTTCCAAATCAGGTACAACGACTGAGCCAGCCATCGCCTTCCGTGTTTTCAAGGAATTGCTCGTGAAGAAATATGGCCAAGAAGAGGCTAACAAACGCATTTATGCTACAACGGATAAGGCACGAGGTGCTGTTAAAGTTGAAGCAGATGCCAATGGCTGGGAAACATTTGTTGTGCCAGATGATGTCGGTGGACGCTTCTCAGTCTTGACTGCAGTAGGTCTTTTGCCGATTGCAGCAGCAGGTGCAGATATTGATGCGCTCATGGAAGGTGCAAATGCAGCTCGTAAAGACTATGCTTCTGACAAGATTGCTGAAAATGCTGCCTATCAGTACGCAGCAGTTCGTAACATCCTTTACAGAAAAGGTTATGTGACAGAAATCTTAGCAAACTACGAGCCATCACTCCAATACTTCAGCGAATGGTGGAAACAACTGGCTGGTGAGTCAGAAGGGAAAGACCAAAAAGGTATCTACCCAACCTCTGCCAACTTCTCAACAGACTTGCATTCTCTTGGTCAATTCATTCAAGAAGGTAACCGCAACATCTTTGAAACAGTTGTTCGTGTGGATAAACCAAGAAAAAATATCTTGATTCCTGAAATGGCAGAAGACTTGGATGGTCTTGGCTACCTCCAAGGAAAAGATGTTGATTTTGTTAACAAAAAAGCAACTGACGGTGTTCTTCTTGCTCACACAGATGGTGGCGTACCAAACATGTTTGTTACTCTTCCGCAACAAGATGAATTTACCCTCGGTTATACCATTTACTTCTTTGAATTGGCAATCGCTGTATCTGGCTATCTCAATGGTATCAATCCATTCGATCAACCGGGTGTAGAAGCGTACAAGGCGAACATGTTTGCCCTTCTTGGCAAGCCTGGTTATGAAGAATTAAGTGCAGAATTGAATGCTCGTCTCTAATACGGATTTAAAATCGACCTTGAAAACTGACCTTGGTCGGTTTTTCTTTTTCTCTGTCAAGTTGTGGTACAATATAAACAGAGTCTTGTTTATGGAGAAGGTATGAAAAAAGAATATTTTGTGGTAGGAGATGTGCATGGAAAATATGAACTTCTCTGTGATATCCTTAAAAAATGGGATCAAGGCAAGCAACAACTAATCTTTCTGGGAGATTTGATCGACCGAGGGGAAAATTCTAAAGCTTGCTTGGAACTTGCTTGGCAGTTGGTTCGTGAAAAAGGCGCTATCTGTCTAGTGGGTAACCATGAGCGAATGCTGTTGGCTTGGTTGCGAGATCCTATTAGCCGCTATGATCATTATCGTCGTAATGGAGGAGATACAACTATCAATTCCCTCCTTGGTCGAGCCTTAGATGCACCGGTTGATGGGGTGATTGCTGCTCATCAGGTTATGGAGCAATACGGAGACTTGATTGATTTTATCAAATCTTGTCCCTATCATCTTGAAACAGAACGCTATATTTTTGTTCATGCTGGTGTAGATTTGACCCTATCAGACTGGCGGGAAACCAACAATCATGATAAGGTATGGCTACGCAAACCATTCCATGAAGCTGAAAACATCACAGGGAAACTAATTATTTTTGGACACACACCTGTCTATAATCTTTATCAGACCAACCTCCGTATCAGTCAAATTTGGACTAGTCCAGATGGTAAGATGGGGATAGATGGTGGCGCTGTTTATGGTGGTGTACTGCATGGAGTTGTATTAGATAGTATAGGTTTGGTGCGGGATTACATTGTTGGTGCCATCAATCCAAGAAAAGAAATTGAAGAGTAAAAAATATTATGAAAATTAGGAGTGATGGCTTCTAATTTTTTATTTTAACACTTGACAATATATATAATGGATTTATTGAAATTAAGGAGGCTATTTTATGGCAAAGAAAATGAGAGATGAGCATGCAATGTTTATGTGCAAAAGAAACCGTTCTATAAACGGATTTGGTTTATTGTTCTAGTGGGATTGGTTATAATTGGTAGCTTGCAGAGTGTACTTGGAGGAGGTAATCCTTCATCAACTTCTACGAACCAAACTACTTCATCAACTAATCAAGTCACAACAGCAACCTCATCTAGTAGTTCGGAAAAACAACAAGAAGTTACTTATAGCATTGGGCAGGAAGTCCCAGTCGGAAATGTTATTTATTTTGTAAATTCAAAAGAAATCACTACAAATGTAGGTGGAGAATTTGGTAAAAATGCCAATGGCGTCTTTCTATTGTTAAACGTAACCGTAAAAAATAATGGTAAGGAAGCCATTACAGTGATAGATGACTTCTTTACTTTATTAAAAGGTGATGTAAAATATAAATCAGATTCATCAGCAGGTATATATGCCAATCAAGATACTAAGTTTTTCTTGACAAAAGTAAACCCTGAAAATTCTGTTACCGGTAATGTTGTTTTTGATATTACAGAAGAAACAGCTAATGACCCAAGTATCCAACTTAGAGTTCAAACAGGTTTTTGGGGTACAGAAACTGGTTTAATCAATCTTCAATAAATCAATGAGAGGCTCGCGCAATAAGCCTCTTTTTTATTTTTTTGAATTCCCCCAAATATTCAGAAAATTTGGTATAATGGTAAAAATAGTATTTAGTAGAGGATGAACTTATGACTGCAACACAAATGACTGCTCAAGAAATTATCCAATTTATCGCCAATGCTGAGAAGAAAACAAGTGTCAAGGTAACCTTTGAAGGTGTTTTGACTGGAGAAGTTCCTGATTCAGTTGTCAAGCTGGGCAATGTCCTTTTTGGTGATTGGAAAGATGTAGAGCCTCTCTTGACAAACTTGACAGAAAATAAGGATTATATCGTTGAAAATGATGCTCGTAATTCAGCAGTCCCTCTTCTTGACAAACGGTCTATCAATGCTCGAATTGAGCCAGGTGCTATTATCCGCGACCAAGTGGTAATCGGTGACAATGCAGTCATCATGATGGGAGCTGTTATCAATATCGGTGCAGAAATTGGTACAGGAACCATGATTGATATGGGAGCTATCTTAGGAGGACGTGCAACGGTTGGTAAAAATAGCCATATCGGTGCAGGTGCAGTTCTTGCAGGTGTTATCGAGCCAGCTTCAGCAGATCCGGTTCGTGTCGGTGATAATGTTCTTGTCGGTGCGAATGCGGTTGTCATCGAAGGAGTGCAAATCGGTAGTGGATCCGTTGTCGCAGCGGGTGCTATTGTTACCCAAGATGTTCCTGAAAATGTAGTGGTAGCAGGAGTACCAGCTCGAATCATCAAGGAAATTGATGCTCAAACCCAACAAAAAACAGCCTTGGAAGAGGCTTTGCGCACGCTCTAAGAGGTAGCTATGCTAGATGTAATTGCAATACGCCGTTTTCTCCATCAGATACCAGAATTGGGGATGGAAGAATTTAAAACCCAAGCCTTTCTTATAGAAACGATTGAGAACCTACTTGAGGGTTGTGACTTTGCTCAGATTCGTACATGGAAGACAGGGATTTTAGTCTATCTGACTGGTTTTGCGCCTGAAAAGACAATCGGCTGGCGGGCTGATATGGATGGGCTTCCTATTGAGGAGGAAACAGGCTTGGACTTCACCTCTCTCCATCCCGAGCGTATGCATGCCTGCGGGCATGATTTTCATATGACGATTGCTTTAGGACTACTGGAAAAAATGGCGGAGCAGCAACCAAGGAACAATCTTCTCTTTCTATTTCAGCCTGCGGAGGAAAGTCTAGCTGGCGGCATGTTGATGTATGAAGCGGGAGCCTTTGGTGATTGGCTACCAGATGAATTTTATGCCCTTCATATCCGACCAGATCTCAAAGTCGGGCAGATGGCCACTAACCGTGCGACCCTCTTTGCTGGGACTTGTGAAGTTAAGATTCGGTTGACAGGAAAAGGGGGCCACGCAGCATTTCCCCATACCGCAAATGATGCGCTTGTAGCAGCCAGTTATTTTGTAACTCAGGTGCAATCAGTTATTAGCCGAAATGTAGATCCGATTGAGGGAGCTGTGGTTACCTTTGGCTCTATGCATGCAGGGGCAACTAATAATATTATTGCGGAAACAGCCTTTTTACACGGAACAATTCGAGCTTTGACCCAGAGCATGAGCCTTCTAGTGCAAAAACGAGTCCGAGAAGTGGCGGAAGGAATTGCCCAGTCCTTTGGCGTGGAGCTGGAGATAGAGTTCAATCCGAGCGGCTATCTACCTGTGGAGAACAATCCTCAATTAGCAGACGAGTTCATGAGGTATTTTGAAAGCGTGGAGGATGTGGAAATGATGGACTGTCCACCGGCTATGACAGGGGAAGATTTTGGTTACCTACTCAACAAAGTGCCGGGTGTTATGTTCTGGTTGGGGGTAGATACGCCCTATCCCTTGCACAATCCTCATCTTAATCCAAGAGAGGAAGTTCTTTTCTTTGCTGTGGATAAGTTGAGTGAATTTCTGAAAATAAAAGCAAGCTAGGTTGGTATTTCCAGCCTTTTTCCGAAAAGGAGCATAAACTGTGGATAAAAAAGAAATACGTAACCTGATGCTAACGAGAATGAAGGAATTATCGAATAGTCAACGAGCCAGATGGAGTCGGCGCCTAACAGAAAATCTTTTGCAAACCCAAGCCTATAAAGCTTCAAAGTCGCTTGGAACCTATATTTCCATGCCACATGAGTTTGATACAGCTTACCTATTGGAGCAGGCCCAGAAGGATGGGAAAAGGCTTTTCATTCCTAAGACTTATTCTCAAGGACGGATGGATTTTGTAGAATATAATCCTGATGATTTAGTGAAATCTAGTTTTGGTATTTGGGAACCAGCTACTTATTCACAACCTGTGGATAAGTCTGTGATAAACTTGATTCATGTACCGGGTTTGGCTTGGAATCAAGCGGGTTTTCGGATTGGCTATGGTGGGGGTTTTTACGATCGCTATCTGATGGATTTTCAGGGGAAAACCTTTTCGACCCTACTTGATTTTCAGCTATATGACTTTGTACAAGAATCGTTTGATATACCAGTAAAGGAGATGTTGATCTTTGAAGGATGTATTTGATACACGTTACCCGATTACCAATGGGTTGTTGGCTGTGACGACTTTTGTTTTCCTTTTAATACAGATGCTGCGTTTTGGACAGACGACAGCAGCTTATACTATTTTTGAATTTGGTGGTATGTATGGTGAGATTGTTCGCTATGATCCGACTCAATTGTGGCGCTTGGTTTCTCCCATTTTTGTCCATATTGGCTGGGAACATTTCCTATTTAACAGTGTCACTTTGCTTGGTCTGGGTTATCAGTTAGAGGGGCTATTTGGTCCGAGGCGTTTTTTCCTCCTCTATCTCTTATCTGGGATAATGGGGAATGCATTTGTTCTATTTTTCACACCTGGTGTAATCGGTGCAGGTGCTTCAACTTCACTGTTTGGTCTTTTTGCAGCCATAGCTCTTCTAAGGAAATTTAGTCGAAGTCCTTATTTGAGGATGTTAGGTCAGCGGTACGTGGTTCTTTTGGTCTTCAACTTGGTTTTGGGACTGTTCAATCCAGTAATTAGCATGGCTGGGCATGTTGGAGGAGCTGTTGGAGGGTGCTTGGTTGTAGTTTTTCTGCCACCTCTTGTGGAAAAAGATCTTTTTAGCGGCAAGCAGATCTTTTATAGTTTTATCGGTTATCTAGGTTTGCTTGCTTTATTGCTTGGAGTGTTTTATCTTAGATAAGTCATCAGAAGAAGAAAAAAAGATTAAAGAAAATCAGTCGTAATGGACTTTTTCTTCAATCTCAACTAGCATTTGCTAGTTTTTTTCTATTTCTAATTTTTTGCCTAAATCAATGAGGTATTGCCTTAAAGAATCTTTAACTTGTGAGTGTTGGAGAGCATAGTCGATTGATGTTTTCATAAAACCGAATTTATCCCCCACATCGTAACGATTACCCTTAAATTCACGAGCAAAGACACGTTGTGTTTTGTTGAGGGTATCAATGGCGTCTGTCAGTTGAACTTCATTGCCTGCACCGGGTTTTTGCTTTTCTAAAATATCAAAAATTTCAGGAGTCAGTAGGTAACGACCAATGATGGCTAAGTCAGATGGTGCTTCTTCTGGCTGAGGTTTTTCCACAAACGTTTCCACACTGTAAAGGCCGTTAATCCCTTCTCCTTGTGGGGCAATGACTCCGTAGGAAGAGACTTCCTCATGTGGGACAGGCATAACTGCAATGGTTGAAGCATGTGTTTTTTCATAGTCATTCATAAGCTGTTTAGTGAGTGGAACTGCTTTATCATCTGTGATGTCCATGAGGTCATCACCTAGCATAACCACAAAAGGTTCGTTCCCAACGAAAGCCTTAGCTTGAAGTACTGCATCACCTAGCCCACGAGGATGACTCTGACGAATGAAGTGCAAGCGAATACCAGTTGTCTCATCAACTAGCTTCAAAAGATCGTTTTTCCCTTTTTCTTTAAGGTTGTACTCTAATTCAAAGTTGGAGTCAAAGTGATCCTCAATGGAGCGCTTTGATTTACCAGTAACAACCAATATATCTTCAATGCCAGAGCGAAGCGCTTCTTCAACAATAAATTGGATTGTTGGTTTGTCCACAATTGGAAGCATTTCTTTGGCGAGTGCCTTGGTTGCTGGGAGGAAGCGAGTTCCCAGACCTGCCGCTGGGATGACAGCTTTTCTAACTTTTTTCATAGATTGTTCTTTCCTTTTATGTTTTATGTAGCTGAAAAATCAATGCCATTCGTTTTCATGACGGAATTCACCAGTCATAATCTCCTTAATCGCATCTTTAATAGTAGCGTCTTGATAAATTACCTTGTAGATGGCCTGGGTAATCGGCATGTAGACACCAAGTTCTTGAGCCAATTCGTAGGCAGCCTTGGTTGTTGATATTCCTTCAATCACCATTCCCATATTGCGCTCAACATCTTCTAATTTTTCTCCACGCCCCAGTTGATCTCCGGCCCGCCAGTTGCGAGAATGGATAGATGTACCGGTAACAATCAAGTCACCTACTCCAGAAAGACCGCTGTAGGTCAAAGGATTGGCTCCCATAGCGACCCCCAAACGGGTAATCTCTGTCAAACCTCGGGCAATAATCGCAGCTTTGGCATTGTCACCATAACCAAGACCATGAAGGGCACCTGCACCAACTGCGATGATGTTTTTAAGTGCTCCGGCAGTCTCTACTCCGATCACATCATTATTGGTGTAAAGACGGAAATAATGATTGCTGAAAAGATTTTGGGCGTAGGTTGCTACCTCCATATCTTTTGAAGCGGCAGATATCAAGGTCAAATCGCGAACGATGGTTTCTTCAGCATGGCTAGGACCGGACACAACAACGATTTCCGACCGGTATTTAGCTGGAATTTCCTCTTCTAAGACTTCAGACAAGCGTTTATGGCTATCAGGCTCCAATCCTTTAGAAGCATGCATGATGACAACCTTGTGCTTGAGCACTTGAGCTACTTGTTTGGCAACGAGTCGTGTTACTTTGGTTGGAACCACAAAAAGGATAGCATCCACACCGTCTAAGGCTTCGGATAGATCCTTGTATCCCTTGATATTTTTATCAAGAACAATATCTTTAAAATAACGGGTATTGGTATGCCGCTCATTGATCTCATCAATCTGTTCAGGAGCATTTCCCCAAATTCGGATAGCATGCCCATTATCATTTAGAACCTGAGCAAGGGCTGTTCCCCAAGAACCGGGGCCCAAGATAGCAATGGTTTGTTTGCTCATAGTCTTCCCTTTCTAGGAATTGTAGTATTGACCTTATTTTATCATATATTGTGGGAAAAAAACAGTTTTTGGACGAGATGGTTTTAGAAGTTTGAAAGTCTTTTTTAATTATGTTAGAATAAAAAATACGCATATTAAAATGTACGTATGTATAAGGGGAGGAAATATGTTAATAAAAGCAATTATGAAATACAAATGGCAGGCGCTGTGCTCGGTATTCATGGTTCTGTTCTATGTTTTGTCTAGTCTTTTGCAACCGCGTTTTTTGCAGAATGTATTGGCAGCTGTGGCAGCTAATGACCAAGCGACTATCTTCCAAATGGGAGGCTGGCTACTGGGAGTAGCTGCCCTTGGCTTGGTAGCAGGAGCGACCAATACTATTTTGGCAGCGTATATTGCACAAGCTGTTTCCGCAGATTTACGGGAGCAAATGTTTAAGAAAATTCAAACTTTCTCTTATGCCAATATTGAGGAGTTCAATGCTGGGAATCTAGTTGTTCGTATGACCAACGACCTGTCTCAAGTGCAAAATTTACTCATGATGACCTTTCAAGTTCTTTTGCGCCTACCCCTGCTCTTTATCGGTGCGATTGTCTTTGCTGTGAGTACCATGCCGGAGCTGTGGTGGATTGTAGTCTTGATGATTGTTCTGATAGGAGCAACCATGGCGGTTATTATGAGCATTATGGGACCGCGTTTTGGAAAATTCCAAAAATTGGTAGATGGCATCAATGCTATTGCTAAGGAAAACCTGCGTGGAGTTCGTGTTGTTAAATCTTTTGTTCAGGAAAAAAATCAAGCTGAGAAGTTTGAAAAAGTATCAGATGACTTGTTCAAATTAAACCGCTTTATTGGGTCGGGCTTCTCCTTTTTGGAACCGATGTTCATTTTGATTTCTTATTTGGCAATCTATGCGGCTATTTTTTCTGTTTACAATCTGTTGGGAACCAATCCAGAGGCGGTCAACAAGTTGGCTTCTTTCAACACCTATCTCACACAAATTATGTTTACTATCATCATGGTTGGATTCATGGGAAGCAATGCTAGCCGTGCAGCTATTTCCATCAAGCGGATAAATGAAGTGTTAGCGACCAATCCTGCTATAACGTTTGAAGACAAGCCTGTAGAGGAACTAGATGCAACAATCTCCTTTAAAAATGTAACATTTACATATCCAAAAGACGAACAGGTAACGCTGAAAAATATTAGCTTTGATATTCAGGCTGGTCAGATGGTTGGTGTCGTTGGTGCGACAGGAGCTGGAAAATCTACGCTGGCTCAACTCATTCCCCGGCTTTTTGACCCGCAAGAGGGGACGATTGAAATCGGTGGCAGAGACATCAAGACACTTAGCCAAGAAACACTCAGAAATACAGTGTCTATCGTTTTGCAGAAGGCCATCTTGTTTACGGGGACTATTGCATCCAATATCCGTCAGGGGAAGGCAGGTGCTAGTCAAATTGAGTTGGAACGTGCTGCACGAATTGCTCAAGCTATGGAATTTATCGAACGGATGCCAGATAGTTATCAGTCAGGTGTGGAGGAGCGTGGAAATAATTTTTCTGGTGGGCAGAAGCAACGGATGTCCATTGCGCGTGGTCTAGTATCCAATCCTAAAATTTTGATTTTAGATGATTCTACATCTGCTTTGGATGCAAAGTCTGAGAAGCTAGTGCAGGAGGCCCTCAACCATGACTTGAAAGATACAACAACTATCATTATTGCTCAGAAAATTTCATCTGTGGTCAAGGCAGATACCATTTTGGTTTTGGATGAGGGACGCTTGATCGGTCAGGGGACTCATCAGGAATTGGTGGCAACCAACGAGGTTTATCGAGAAATATTTGAAACGCAGAAAGGGAGGGAGGAAAACTAAGGTAACGGGTTCATCTTGGGCTTATACTCATTTGAACTCGTCTGGAAAGCTCAAAAAGGATAAAATATTTGCGTATGCTTATGCGGTGCTTATTTCCTATTTTTAAATGCTTTCCAATTATCTTGGTATGATGATTATGAAAACAGCACGATTTTTTTGGACTTATTTTAAACAATTTAAGTTGGCTTTTGCAGTCATTTTTGTAGCTATTCTCCTTTCGACATTCATGCAGGTTTTATCGCCTGTTTTTATGGGGCGAGCAGTAACAGAACTAACCAGTCTGGCTCAGGCTATGGCGACTGGTAAGCAGGTAGATACGAGTCTTTTCTTTTCAACCTTGATGAGTTTATTGTTTGCAGTTTTGCTGATGGCTGCCTCATCGGTGACCTATTCCTTGCTTTTTACACGTATTATTTCTCAATCAACGAACCAGATGCGAAAGGGATTGTTTGGTAAACTAGAGAAGTTGACAGTCAGCTTTTTTGACCGCCATCAGGATGGGGAGATTCTTTCACGCTTTACATCAGATTTGGACAATATTCAAAATGCTTTTAATATGTCACTCATCAATGTTGTCACCCAGTCTATCTTGTATATTGGAATCGTCGTGATGATGTTTGTCCAAAGTGTTCAGATGGCTCTAGTGGTCGTTGCGACAACACCAGTTGCCCTCATTTTCTTATTTTTTATTATCCGGATGTCGCGTAAGTATTCAGATTTGCAACAAAAGGCAGTTGGGAAACTCAATGCCTACATGGATGAGAATATCTCAGGACAAAAAGCTATTATTGTCCAAGGTTTGCAGTCTCAGGTCGTAGATGGTTTTATGGAACTCAATAAGGATGTCCGACAAGCGACTTTTAAGGGAAGAATTTTCTCAGGTCTTCTCTTTCCTGTTATGAATGGTTTGAGCTTGATTAACACAGCTATTGTTATTTTTGTCGGCTCTAATCTAGTTCTATCCAATACCAACCTGTCCACAGCGGCAGCCTTGGGGCTAGTCGTGACCTTCGTCCAATATTCGCAGCAATATTATCAGCCTATGATGCAAGTCGCTTCCAGCTGGGCTGAAATGCAATTAGCTTTCACAGGGGCTCACCGTATACAAGAAATGTTTGATGAGCCAGAAGAAGTCCGCCCGACTCATGCTCCAGTCTTTACCGAGTTGAAGGATAAGGTAGAGATTGAACAGGTTGATTTTAGCTATGTCGAAGGCAAGCCGATTCTCAAAAACGTGACAATCACAGCTCCCAAAGGGCAAATGACCGCAGTCGTTGGTCCGACAGGTTCAGGAAAGACGACTATTATGAACCTCATTAACCGTTTTTATGATGTCAATAGCGGAGCGATACGTTTTGATGGAACAGACATTCGAGCATTTGATCTGGATAGCTTACGACAGAAGGTCGGTATCGTCTTGCAGGAGTCCGTCCTCTTCTCAGGAACTATCCGAGATAATATCGCTTTTGGTGCAGGTGATGTTTCACAGGAATTGGTGGAGACGGCGGCTCGTGCCACTCATATTCACGAGTTTATCATGAGCTTGCCAGATGGCTACGATACCTATGTTGATGATGAAAATAATGTCTTTTCAACCGGTCAGAAGCAGCTGATTTCTATCGCCCGTACTCTTTTGACTGATCCGCAGGTTCTCATTTTGGACGAGGCGACTTCAAATGTTGATACGGTAACGGAAAGCAAGATTCAATCTGCCATGGAGGCGATCGTTGCAGGACGGACCAGTTTCGTCATCGCTCACCGTCTCAAGACTATTCTAAACGCAGATCAAATCATTGTTCTGAAAGATGGAGAGGTGATCGAGCGTGGCAACCACAGCGAGTTGCTCAAACTAGATGGTTTTTATGCCGAACTCTATCACAATCAGTTTGTGTTTGAATAAGTATGTAAACAGTAAAAAACAGTCAATCCATGTTTATCTGGTCGACTGTTTTTTACTATTTTTGACCATCCTTATGAGACGGGGAATAAAATTAGTTCTTATAAAGTAGTGGACTAGCGTTGTCTGATTTTTGACTTATTTAGAGAACCTAGAGTTTCTTTTTGTCTGGAATAAGAAAATTCCATATGGCAGCAGCTCCAGTTGCTGGATTTTGTCTGCTTATTTCAGTAAACAATTCCATTACCGGAGGAGAGAGTAAATTTTTTACTGCCAAAGAAGATAGTTCTTTCTTCAGATATGCAATCACCTTTAAAAAGTACTCATCATTTTGCAGCCTGTTTTGAGCCTGCTTCAGCACAGCTAACTCTTGGACCAATAGAGGATGTGTGCCAATGAGTGTCTCAATGTGAGATTGCAGAGTAACAGTAGTAAATTTTGTCATTAGTTCATTAAATGGCGATGAGCTGGATTATAGTATGGGAAATTATAATTTGGTCCGCGTGTTACCCAGCCATTAACGATATTATTGACCGTATGCTCCACTGTAGATGTTACTTGAACATTAGTTATAGCACCAGTTTTGGTGTTTTTGAAAAAGGCGAACGGTTCAATTGTATACATGTATTCCCATCTACCTAAAGTAGAACCTCCACGTGCATCGGGGTAGTTGGCTTCAGCAGATCTAAATTGGACCTCTATAGAATTTTCTGGAGTAAAATTTTGTTCTTCTGCATGAACAATGGACGTAAGCCCGATTCCAGCTAGCATAAAACTAATACTAGCGCTGAAAAGAATAGTTTTGTGTTTCATGTTTATGCTCCTTTATTTTATTATATAATATTAGTAAAAATTCCCACCCAAAATTATTATTTCCGCTTTTCCTCCCTTCCAAGGTGGTGAAGTTTTAGTGGATTTTGTTTACTTTTGGATAGGCAGTAACCACCAACCGCCCCAACCGTCTCCTAGGAGACGAGGAATGGTAATGACTGCTAAGTAGGTCAATAGGAGAAGGTGGTTTCTCCAGTTTCTCATCATCTTTTACCTCCATTCGTTTTTATTTTTCCTTAGCCTTATGGTATCATGTATTTGCGGAAAAATAAAAAGTGTAAACAATTCTCACACACTTGTAGGGAGGTTGCTATGAAATGGGATTTTGGTACGGTTTTAAAAGAAATCAGGAAGTCAAAAGGTTTGAGTCAGCGAGAGGTTTGCGGAGATGCTTTATCAAGAACAACTCTTTCAAAGATTGAAAATAACAAGGAATATCCCACGATTGCTCACTTTGCCCATATCCTTCGTCAATTGGATATGACTTATGCAGAGTTTGATTATATCTGTCATGCCTATCAGCCTTCCGAGCGATCCAATCTGATAAACAAATTTGAAAAGCTAGGTGGCAAATATATGACAAATGGAGTGTTGGAAGAATTTTTGATAGCCATCCAGGCCTATCTAAAAAAATATGATGATATTCGTGTACAACGAATGAATCAACAGCTTCGACTAACCTTATCCATCTGTCAGTATGGCGATAGCGAAACAACTAGAAAACTGTCTCAAGAACTGTGGCAAGAGCTAGAAAAATGCGATACATGGTATCTAGCGGACTTTCGGAAATTAAATCTAGTTCTTCCTTTTCTTCCACTTAAACAGCTAGAAGGGTTTGTTAATAAGGTCTTGTCATCCTTGAAAAAATATAAAGATTTTAAGGAAATACAAACAAGTCAGTTTGTACTTTTAGCAAATTTATCTACAGTGCTTATCAAAAATGACCATATTATAGACTGTAAGCGAATAATTGAAATTGCCTACCAGATTGCTCAGGAAAGCATGCGAATCGACTATATAGGCTTTGCCAATGTTCGTATGGGAATTTTGCGACACGACAAAAAGATGGTGGACAAGGGACTTGCTATTCTTCAAGCAGCAGAAATGGTGGATATGGCGGAAAAAATGGAGCTAGAAGTAAATGAATATTGGGGTAGGTTTGCCTGATAACTGGTCAGTTTTTTATCTTTGAAAATCGCAGGCTTTTGCGAATTAGTGTATAATGGGAATGGTTAAAATACATAGGAGTTATCATTTTAATCTATCAAGTTGGGCATGTTCAAGAAATAATCTGTGTCATTGATAAGGAAAAATGGTGAGGGCATGGCTCACATCCTAACACGTTTATATTTGTATTGCAAGTCTTGACCAAATCAAGAATCTGTCCAGAACAAGCAAAAATAAGATTATTCTCATAAATCTGAGGGCTTTGTCATTATTCAAAAGATAAATTACAAGAAATTGCTAGTGGTTTAGCTTTTGAAGAAAAAGCTCCCAATAGCTTGTAAGTTCACAAAAGAGCGTGCAAATGTATATTATAATATTAAAGAGAGGATAAAAACCTCGCAAAATCAATACTTGAGAGGAGCAAAAGATAAATATGATGAAAATTCGTGGTTTTGAACTGGTCAGTCAGTTTACAGATGAAAACTTATTGCCAAAACGAGAAACAGCTCATGCAGCAGGCTATGACCTGAAAGCAGCCGAGACCATCTGTTTGGAACCAGGCGAGATTAAGTTGGTACCAACGGGAGTCAAAGCTTATATGCAGGAAAACGAGGTTCTTTACCTTTATGACCGTTCGTCTAATCCTCGTAAGAAGGGCTTGGTCTTAATCAACTCAGTTGGAGTTATTGACGGTGATTATTATGGCAATGCTGCCAATGAAGGTCATATCTTTGCTCAAATGCGCAATATCACCGATGAAACAGTTGTGATAGAGGCTGGTGAGCGAATTGTACAGGCTGTCTTTGCTCCTTTCTTGCTAGCCGATGGTGATGAAGCAGATGGAGTTCGTACGGGTGGTTTTGGTTCTACAGGGAAGTAGGAGGGCGTATGCACATTATTTTGGTCCAGCATTCTGAACCGGACTACACTGTGTCTTATACTAGCCTTGAAAATCCCAGCCTCTATTGCTGGTTTTGGATGTGATTTTGCTTGGGGAGATTTTTGGCTCAAGAAAAGGCGGAAAATCCTGTATTTGTCCGAGCACAAGTTGTGTGACCGAGTCTTAGGAACTACGCTTACCTCGCTCGTCAGCCTGACTTGCTCCTATCTGGTAGAGCTATTTTCCATGAATGGCGACCGGATATAACGGAACAAAACTTTAGGCAAGAACAGGTTGTGTTCGATCATAGATTATTTATGGGGCATAGAGGGGGGGGCTGAGCCTTCACCTGTTTGCTACGAAACTATGGTGGGGATGACAAATCGATTTTACAGGCACTCAAAAAAGACCAAACGCATGACAAACCCCCGCTAGCTTGTCATGATATGCTGATATATCAGTCTGTACCAAAAGAAAAGAGTGCCTACAGTGAGATATTGGAATACGAGTTAATAGGAGGAAAACATCATCGCTAAGAAAAAAACAACCTTTGTCTGTCAGTCCTGCGAATACCACTCGCCCAAATACCTAGGGCGCTGTCCCAACTGTGGTTCTTGGTCGTCCTTTGTAGAGGAAGTGGCAGTTACAGAAGTTAAGAATGAGCGAGTTAGTTTGACAGGCGAGAAGACCCGACCAATGAAGCTAAATGAAGTTTCCTCTATCCAAGTGTCTCGTACAAAGACTAGTATGGAAGAGTTCAATCGCGTTCTGGGAGGAGGTGTAGTGCCAGGGAGTTTGGTTCTTATTGGTGGAGATCCGGGTATAGGCAAGTCCACCTTGCTCTTGCAGGTTTCAACTCAGCTATCAACTATTGGTACTGTTCTTTATGTATCAGGAGAAGAGTCTGCCCAACAAATCAAGCTACGAGCAGAGCGCTTAGGCGATATTGACAGCGAGTTTTATCTCTATGCAGAGACCAATATGCAGAGTATCCGCAAGGAGATTGAAAAAATCAAGCCGGATTTTTTGATTATTGATTCTATTCAGACGATTATGAGTCCGGATATTTCTAGCGTGCAGGGATCAGTCAGTCAGGTGCGTGAAGTGACCAATGAGCTCATGCAGATGGCCAAGACCAATAATATCGCAACCTTTATTGTCGGTCACATGACCAAGGAAGGAACTCTTGCAGGACCGCGTACTCTAGAACACATGGTAGATACGGTGCTTTATTTTGAGGGAGAGCGCCAGCATACCTTCCGCATCTTGCGAGCGGTCAAAAATCGTTTTGGATCAACCAATGAGATCGGAATTTTTGAAATGCAGTCTCAGGGCTTGGTAGAGGTTCTCAATCCTAGCGAAGTCTTTTTGGAAGAACGTTTGGATGGAGCGACAGGTTCTGCCATTGTTGTTACCATGGAGGGAACCAGACCTATCTTAGCAGAAGTACAAGCCTTGGTGACTCCGACCATGTTTGGTAATGCTAAGCGGACGACAACAGGACTAGACTTCAATCGGGCGAGCTTAATTATGGCAGTTTTGGAAAAAAGGGCAGGTCTGCTTTTACAAAATCAAGATGCTTACCTAAAATCAGCAGGTGGTGTCAAGTTAGATGAGCCGGCGATTGATCTTGCGGTAGCAGTTGCCCTCGCTTCCAGCTACAAGGATAAGCCCACCAATCCTCAGGAGTGTTTTATCGGGGAAATCGGTCTGACAGGTGAAATACGCCGTGTCAATCGGATCGAACAGCGCATCAATGAAGCGGCTAAGTTGGGATTTACAAAAGTCTATGCTCCCAAAAATTCCTTGACAGGTATCAAGGTCCCTAAAGAAATTATGGCTGTAGGAGTGACAACAATTGGTGAAGTTTTGCAAAAAGTATTTAATTAGTAAAAACTTTCGGGAGTGACAGATTGTTGTTCCCTTTTTTGCGACAAATTGTTGAGAATATGATAAGCTAAAGTCAGTTTCATTTCTGAAAATTTCAGCTTTTTTCATCAGGATTAGGGGGCCCATGTCTTATTTTCAAAATTTTATGAAAGCTAATAAGGCCTATGTTGATTTACACGGGACTTATCATCTTCCTTTGCGACCAAAGACAAAGGTAGCAATTGTGACTTGCATGGATTCGCGCCTCCATGTTGCTCAGGCTTTGGGATTAGCTCTTGGTGATGCCCATATTTTGCGGAATGCGGGTGGTCGAGTGACCGAGGATGTGATCCGTTCTCTAGTTATTTCTCAACAACAGTTAGGAACACGGGAAATTGTAGTGCTTCACCATACAGATTGTGGTGCTCAGACCTTCACGAATGAGGAGTTTACAGCCCAGCTCAAGCGTGACTTAGGAGTGGATGTGGGAAATCAAGATTTTCTCCCGTTTACAGATATTGAAGATAGTGTCAGAGAAGATATTGCTCTGCTGAAAAACTCACCTCTCATACCAGATACTATTGAAATTTCAGGAGCAATTTATGATGTGGATACAGGGCGCATGACCGAGGTTCAATAATTTTCTCTAGAGTTTTATAATGGCTGTTTACACAAACATACTTGACAATTTTTTTCGTTGAGTATACAATTGTATGAAATGAATGATACAGATAGGCAAGGAGATTTTTTATGTCAGATAATCGCATGAGATATACCATTGATAGCAATATGCAGTTTCCTCTGGTAGAAATTGCTTTGGAAGCTGGAGAATCAGCTTATATACAACAGGGAAGCATGGTCTATCATACACCGAGTGTCACCTTGAATACGAAACTCAATGCACGTGGACGTTCTGGTTTTGGTAAACTTGTGGGAGCGATTGGTCGCTCTATGGTATCTGGTGAGTCCATGTTTATTACACAAGCTGTGTCTGATAGTGATGATGGAAAGATTGCTCTTGCTCCCTCTACTCCGGGTCAAGTAATTGCTTTGGAGCTTGGTGCGGAGCAATACAGACTCAATGATGGTGCCTTTCTTGCCCTAGATGGTTCTGCTCAATACAAAATGGAGCGCCAGAGTGTTGGGAAAGCCCTCTTTGGTGGTCAAGGTGGTCTCTTTGTTATGACAACTGAAGGTCGTGGTACGCTTTTAGCCAACGCATTTGGTTCTATTAAAAAGCTGACACTGGATGGTGGAAGTATTACAATTGATAATGCTCATGTTGTTGCTTGGAGTCGTGATTTAGACTACAATATTCACATGGAAAATGGCTTCCTTCATTCTATCGGTACTGGTGAAGGGATTGTCAATACCTTCACTGGTTATGGCGAGATCTATGTACAGAGTCTGAATATCGAAACCTTTGCGCGTGTTGTTAGCCATCATATTTCAACCAATTCGGGTTCGTAGTTGCTAGGAAGTAGAAGAAATCTATAGGACTCTTATAAGTGTGCTGATTTTAGTATCCAAGTGGAGAGATAAAAAGCTAGAAAACTCAGGGCAACTTGAGTTTTTTTGTTTACCACTTACTGGTTAAAACGAACCACTTACTGAAAAAAACTTGTCAATTTCTCAGGATTTGTTACACTAATACTAATCGTAGCAGAGAATGGGAAGCTAAATCGCACTTGTATCTGGGATACTGCGTTTGATTTCTTATTTTTGTACGAATTTTTACGCTCTTTGTATCTTGGTTTAATCGAACACGAGCTAAAATCCTAGTAAAAAAGATAACCGTCCTAGTGTGCTTAGCCCACTTCGTCCGTTTCCTATTTTTATACGGATTTTTACGCTCTTTGTATCTTGAGGGAGGGGATATGAAAATTAAGATTGAGTTGGACGATGGTTTGGATGATCTTGAGGTTGTCATTCGAGCTAGTCACTTATCTGTTGAGGTTGAACAAATCCAGCAGGCTTTAGCTCAGGTTAGTCGCCCGAAAATGATTTTCTATAAGGGAGGGAGTGAATATTTTCTCGATTTAACGGATGTCCTCTTTTTTGAAACAGATGGGACAAAGATTTTTGCTCATAGTCGGGACAATGCTTACGAGGTCAAGTTGAAACTCTATGAATTGGAAGAGTGTTTGCCGTTTTATTTTTGTCGAATTTCCAAATCAAGCATTGCCAATATACGTTCCATCTATTCGCTGGAAAAATCCTTTTCAGGAACTAGTACTATTCACTTTTATGATACAGTCAAACAAATCCATGTATCGCGTCATTATTATCAATTATTAAAAGAAAAGCTCAGAGAAATGAGGTAAGTATCATGAGAAAAATGTTTTTAGGGGTAGGATTTATCCTTTTGGCTCTTTATCTTCTGTTCAAGGATAGGTTATTACTGCCAGATTTGGGAATGTCTCTTTGGACCTTGCTCTTGGTTTTGGGGTTCGGCTATGGAACTGTTCAAAATATTTATCGTCGTAACTATATCAGTGCCTATGTTTGCGGTATCATTGCTTTTGTTCTTTTGGAAAAGCATTACAACTGGCTCAATATTAGTACAGGAACCATAGTTATAGCAGCGGTTTTAGCTGGTCTTGGTCTCAACATGATCTTTAAACCTCGTCACAAGATATATGGTTTTGAATCTGGTGAGAGTACGAGAAATACTATTGAAGGATGTTTTTTCCAGAATCACGGACCAGATACTGTCTTTACCAATGCAACTCGCTATATTAATGAAGGTAATTTGACCAATGTCAGTGGTGATACGGTCTTTTCTGGAGTTTCTATCTATTTTGTTAATGCTAATATGTTAGGTGATGTCGCAACCTACTCAGGTGATGCTGTTTTTTCCAACGTCAAGTTATATGTTCCCAAAAACTGGAATATTGAATTTAGAGGGGATAAAGTTTTCAGCAGTATCAAGAATCATTCAGTTGAAAATACGGCAGAAAAAACCTTGGTCATTACAGGGGATTACGTTTTTAGCCAGTTAGAGATTTTCTATGTCTGACCTATCACTGCCCTGATTTTTGTAGCTGCTGGTTTTCAAAAAAGCTCCACCAGAAAGAATAGCCGTTCTATGGTTAAAAAAGCATAGTCGGCTTTCTTTTTTTTAATTTAGTGCTATAATAGAAGCAATGTAAAATTTTTATAACGGAGTAAGTTATGTCAAAACCAATTCGTGTGCGTTACGCACCTAGTCCAACAGGACTTTTACACATAGGAAATGCCCGTACAGCCTTATTTAATTACCTATTTGCCCGTCATTATGGTGGTACGTTTATCATTCGTATTGAAGATACTGACCGTAAGCGTCACGTAGAGGACGGAGAGCGTTCTCAGCTTGACAATTTACGTTGGTTGGGGATTGACTGGGATGAAAGTCCAGAAACGCATGAAAACTATCGTCAATCAGAGCGTTTAGATATTTACCAACAATACATTGATGAGCTATTGACTTCAGGAAAAGCTTATAAGTCTTATGTGACAGAAGAAGAGTTAGCGGCAGAGCGCGAACGCCAAGAAGCTGCCGGTGAAACTCCTCGCTATGTTAATGAGTACTTAGGTATGTCAGCAGATGAGAAAGCGGCTTACATTGCAGAGCGTGAGGCAGCGGGGATTGTTCCAACTGTTCGTTTGGCAGTCAATGAAACTGGTATCTACAAGTGGAATGACATGGTTAAAGGGGAGATTGAGTTTGAAGGTGGGAACATCGGTGGTGATTGGGTTATCCAGAAACGCGATGGTTATCCAACTTATAACTTTGCCGTGGTAGTTGATGACCATCTCATGGAAATCTCACATGTTATCCGTGGGGATGACCATATCGCCAACACACCAAAACAGCTCATGGTCTATGAAGCACTGGGCTGGGAAGCACCAGAATTTGGACACATGACCTTGATTATCAATTCTGCGACAGGTAAAAAATTGTCTAAACGTGACACTAATACTCTTGCTTTTATTGAAGACTATCGCAAGAAAGGCTACCTTCCAGAAGCCATCTTTAACTTTATCACACTTTTGGGCTGGACTCCCGGTGGTGAAGAAGAAATTTTCTCAAAAGAAGAGATTATTCAACTCTTTGATGAAAAACGCTTGAGCAAATCACCAGCCTCCTTTGATCCGAAGAAGTTAGCTTGGATGGGAAATGAGTACATGAAGAAGGCTGACTTGGAGACCATTTTCAGTTTGACTAAGCCATTCTTAGAAGCGGCGAATCGTTTGACGGATAAAGCAGAAAAATTGGTGGAGCTCTACAAGCCACAGATGTCCTCAGCAGATGAGATCCTTCCTTTGACAAATCTTTTCTTCTCTGATTTTCCAGATTTAACAGAAGCTGAAAAAGAGGTGATGTCAGCAGAAACAGTACCGACTGTTCTGAAGGCACTCAAAGAAAAATTAGTGGCAATGACAGATGAGGAGTTCCAACCAAATAACATCTTCCCACAAATCAAAGCCGTTCAAAAAGAGACAGGTATCAAGGGAAAGAATCTCTTTATGCCAATCCGTATTGCTGTTTCAGGTGAAATGCACGGTCCAGAATTACCAAATACGATTTACCTACTCGGTCGTGAAAAATCTATCCAACATATTGACAATATGTTGAATAATTTATAGTATAAAAAATCCGCTGTCGAATGACTGCGGATTTATCGTCTGTAACAATCTGTAGAAATTGACTTTTTTGGGGGAAGTGCTATAATGCAAACGGATACAAATGTGGGCGGCATAATTTCCAAAAGACCAGAAAAAAGGGGGCTTCATGGCTAGAAAAAAAGTTTTTTTATTCGTTTTTGGGGTTGTAATGTTATTTGGAAGTTATGTAGGATGGAAACTATACCAAGATAGTACTCGGGTAATTATTCCCTTAGAAGAGCTACAGGGTATAACTGTTTCGCCGATCAAAGGAGACTTTTCGATTTCAGGGACAGCTAATATCAGTAATTTTGAACGAGTTTCAAATTATCAAGCTAAACAAACAGGAAATGATGTTTACTTATACTTTATGAAAACCAAGTCTATTTTTAAGGACGATGCAGTTGATTTGAAATTATCGAGAATCATAATTGGCGATGTTGGGAGTAAGATAAAAAATATATATTTGATTAGCGGTGAGAATATTATCGTTAAAACAAGTTCTCGCTCCACTGATTATCTTGATATCGAAAATCGTGATAAGGAGAAATTGTTATTTAGTTCGGAGTAGTCATTCCTTTAAATGATGACATTTATTTGATTACTTAGAAAAAATTGGGTTATAAAAAGGAGGATAATTGTTACGTTGAAAAAAGTTCGTTTGCTCGCTATCCTATCTTTATCTGTGGTATTCTTATTTTGTAGCGGCTCTGTATTTGCTGCACAAGGTAGTTGGACATCCAGTTTTCAGTTCGATTTTAATGGAGTATCAGAAGTAGGAACGACAAACGCCTTTGGTGAAACTGGGCATTTTACTTTGAGAGTAGTTCGTGCTACTGGGCAATGGATTGGGCACAGTAATCACACTTTGGGGCCTCATCAGTCAGCTGCGAATAGCTTTTGGGGACAACCAGGTTTAGATAGACAGGGGCAAGTGATTATCAATTCTCGATATTGGCACACACCTTGGTTTAAGCCTTAAATAGCGTGTTACAATGAATAAAAATTCCAATTGATATTAGCTATGCCAAACTATTACAACCTAAAAAATTGAGGTGCATCAATTTTCCAGTGTACCTCAATTTGTGTTATTGAGCTTTTTTAGAGGTTCAAAAAGATAGTAAATACATAAATCTTGAACATATTTTGGGCTAGTCTTCCAAAGTGTAATTTTTGTTGAGAAGATGCTAGAAATGGGAAAAAACAGTATGATAAAACTTTTAAATATTTGTAAAAAATATAGGGATAAGTCCATTTTTAACTCCCTCAGTTTAGATATTGAGGGGAAAAATAAGATTTTTTCCTTGATCGGGGAAAGTGGATCAGGTAAAACAACTCTATTTAATATATTATTTGGATTAGACCAAGACTATGAAGGGGAGTATATATTATTTGGCACGAATGCAAAAGAGTATAGTGCAAACGAATGGGCAACTCTTAGAGAGTCAGAAATAGGTCTCGTATTTCAGGACTACAAACTCTTAGAGGATTTTACAGTTTTTGAAAATTTGCAGCTAGGGAGCAATGCTAAAGAAGTGGAGATTGAATCCATAATGAATGATTTGGATATCTCCGAACTCGGATCAAGTTACATTTCTGAATTGAGTGGAGGTCAAAAACAAAGAGTTGCGTTAGCACGTGCCGCGATAAAGAACCCGAGAATATTGCTATTAGACGAGCCTACTGGAAATCTGGATGGACTAACAAGTAGCCGAGTGTTCGAATATTTGAAAAAATTAAGTAAAAAAGGTATCTTGATTTTTTATATAACTCATGATAAAGAACTGGCTAATTTAGCGGATGTTATATATGAATTAGATGGAAAGGCTGTGAAAACAATAAAAGACAGTGGCGATATATCTGGAGAATATGAAGAGGAAACTGAAAAAAGTAGAATCCCATTTAAATTTGTAATGCGGTATGTTAAAAGCAAATTTTTACGAACCCTCAAAAAACAACTTTTTCTTGGAATTCCTATGATGGTTATCATTTTTCTTTTTATTATGGGGTTCACAGCATATAGATCTGCTTCAACGCTTAATTTTGAAAAAATTTTTAATGGAATTAGTGATAAAGTAATTGTAATGTCAACCCAACAGCTTAATACTGAGACGATAGAAGAATACAATAAAAAGAATATTCAAAGTCCTTATGATGGGGCAAGGATAGGATTTTCAGACAGTGATATCAAAACGATTAGAGAGATTGATGGAGTTGATGATGTGGTTCTATATAGACATGGTGTTAACTCAAATTATAATAAAGGTTTCAATAGCTTATCTTTAACCTACTCTGAGAAAGATTTTTCCAATACTTTAAGAAAATTTAATTATGGATGGAACAAAGTCTCCAACGTTTCGTTTAGCATGCGTAAACTTAATGTGCCAAAGAGTTACATGAAAGACTATAATTATGCCAATATCGTCTTAGTAGCAGGTTCGTATCCTGAAGATAATACTGAAGAAATCCTTGTTCCGGATACTTTTGTACTGCAACAAATGAACAATGAGGATTTTCAGAACGTGATTGGAAAAGAGGTTAGCTTAAATACTATAAATATTTACTCCAATGATGTAAAAAAAGAAGTTATGAGAATTAGTGGTGTTTACCAGACTAAATATCAAAATACGCTGAGTTCGGAATATGTCATTTACTCAAGCTATTTTGAAGAATCTAGTCTCGAACATTTTCTAAAGCCTGAATCATATGAACATCATAAAACAATATTGTCACTCACCCCTGAAACATCTGCGGCAAGCCAAGGGATTATCAGTAGCTATGAGCAGTATGTAAAATCTGTCGGTACCGGAAAGGATGGAGTAGTTATAAAAATATCAGGAAATTTGAAGACAGTAACAAAAGAGTTAGAAAAAATATTTCCAAAATATCAACTTACTTCTCAATACGAAATTCAATCAGGATCATTAAGTAATATATACCATCAATTAGTAAAAAATCTCATTATGGGTTCTACGGTAATATCGTTGGTTATGGGATTGATAATAGCTTTTTTAAATAAGGGGCATGTAAATAATAGGTCAAAAGAACTAGCTATTTTGTACAGCTTGGGATACAAAAGGTTTCATATATTCTCAATAATTTTCTTTGATAACATGATTTTGTTTTCTTTGTCTTTTGTTGGAGCGATTGTAATGGTCTTTTTAGCGCATTGGCTTTATTTGAGTAAAACGACATATTTCTCTTATTTTACGACTTTATGGACATTCTCTAATATGGCCTTTCTATTTGTTTTGGTATTTATAATGATGCTAATCTCTGATTTTTGGGGATTGAGAACAGTTAAGCAAGAACAACTTAGGAAGTACTTGAATGAATAAAAGTTACTCTATCACATTAAACTTTTTTTGCATCTATGCTGGATGATGGTATAGGTATTGGGATATTTACCTTTATAAGAATAATTTTTCTACATATACTTTCTGTCTAGGAATAACAAGCTCTTTTTCTAGAAAATCTTTCAAATCTTTTTGGTTGACCCAGACAAAATCACTAGTTTCTCCTGCTTGGAGGCGGATTGTGGATTTGTCCCCATCCGTTTCAGCCCAATAGCAGTGAAAGAGACACTGGTCGTCATGGGCAACAAAATGTGTATGGTGGTGAAGCTGATTGATTGTAAGAATAATTCCCGTTTCTTCGTAGACCTCTCGCAGGATGGCCTGCTCTGCTATTTCTCCAGCTAAAGCTGAACCTCCTGCTGTTGCTTCAAAATAATCAGGATAAGAAAGTTTGAGATTGGAGCGTTTCATAAAGAGGATACTACCGTCAGTGTGGCGGATGATACACTCGACAACCAGATGATAGATGTTCTTGGGAATGGCTTTTCCACGCGTTAGAATCTGATCAGTCAGTCGACCATCTGCTGTGTAGGCATTCCAAATTTCCATGTTTTTCTCCTTTGTACATAGACTGTATCAGTATAACATAAATGTAAAAAGTGAGGCAAACTTTTTAGGATGTATATTTATTTGGATATGCAGGGGTAAGTAATAGATTTTACCAGTGACCAATTATCCAGAAATTTGATATAATAGAAAAAAGTTTAAGGAAGGAAGAGTATATGAAAGCCACTGATCGGCGAAAGAAAATTTTATCTGTTTTAAAAGAAAATTGTCATCCGATTTCTGCGAGTTACCTAGCAAAATGGCTTGAAGTTAGCCGTCAAGTCATTGTGGGAGATGTAGCCTTATTACGAGCAGAAGGGGAGTCTATTTTAGCGACTCCAAGGGGCTATCTAATGCAATCCTGCCTCGTTGCTACTGAGGGATCCTATATTAGAAAGATAGCCTGTCAGCATGGTCCAGAAGATGTTGAAAAGGAGTTGACTATTCTACTGATGGGAGGAGCTCAGGTTTTGGATGTGGAAATTGAGCATCCTATTTATGGTCTGTTGACTGGTAAGTTGAATATTACAAGTCTGAAAGATAGAGACCGTTTTTTAGAGGCTTTGAGTCATCATGAGGAGGCTCTGCTGAGTCATTTGACAAATGGTGTGCATACCCACACCGTCTGCTTTCCTTCTGTCCAAGCTTATCAAGATATTTTAAATGAGCTAAGAGAGGCAGGGATTTTGCTAGAAGATTAAGAAAAACTACAAGTGTCTTGACACGTGTAGTTTTTTCGTTTATAATCCATTTATTGGAAATAGAAAGCGAGGTTTTATTATGCCAAAAAGAAAAAAGTCTAAAAGTCCAGTTAAGCAGCTGTCCCTCAGTGCTCTTTTAACAGCTTTTGCTATTTTAATTCCCTTGATGATGCCAATTAAAGTAATTATTGGTCCAGCATCCTACACTCTTGCCAGTCACGTTCCACTTTTTATCGCGATGTTTATTTCTCCTGTTACAGCCATTTTTGTGGCTCTAGGATCCACCTTAGGTTTCTTTTTAGCAGGTTTTCCGATCGTCATTGTTTTTCGTGCCTTGACCCATGTTATTTTTCTTAGCTTGGGAGCCGTATTAGTCAAGCGATTTCCGAATTTGATGGATACCAGCCATTTTCTTTTATTAGGACTTGGTCTCAATATTATTCATGGACTAGGGGAGTATGTAGCGGTCATGGCTCTGACTGCGACTGGGCAGACCAATCTTTCGTATTGGCTGACTATGCTTGCTTTGGTAGGGTTTGGTTCTGCTCTCCATGGTCTGATGGATTTCGGTTTGGCCTATTATTTTTGGGGAATGTTAAAAAATCGAAAAATTTATACACCTTAGTAACTTTAAGACACTAATAAAATGCCCCATAGTCACTTTGTTTTTGTAAATGGGTCAATCTGATTTATTTTATTTGCGCAAGTGAATTCCCCCAACTTAATCTCTTGTCAACAGGTTCTTCCGTCCAATTTTAGAAGTAAAATTCTGAGTTGATCTAGGTGGAAAACAGGTAGAGGCTGGGGGAACTCCTTATTGTTGTCTAGTGAGTGGTAAGAACAATGAATTTAGTGCAACATAAATATTACTAGATTGTACTAGGGTTTATAAGCCATGGATTATTGGAAAGTTAACATTAGAGGAAATCATTTTTTAAAAGAGTTTCATTTTATAGCTATCTATGGTGTTCAAACATTTGATTGGTTGTTTGTTGTAAAAAGGAACTTAGTAGAATTGATTTAGAATTTGTCTTGATTCGGTTGGAATGAGCTGAAGGACAAATCAAGGTTAAAAAGTCTATAAACGGTATGTTTATTGGCTTTTTTGAATTTTATGGTATAATAGAAGTAATTTTGAAAGATGGAGTGGCAGTTTGAAAAAAAGCTATCGTGTCAAGCGTGAACGAGATTTTAACGACATTTTCACAAAAGGAAATAATATAGCAAATAGGAAGTTTGTAGTCTATAGCTTATCCAAAAAGCAGGATCATTTCCGAGTTGGATTGTCTGTCAGTAAGAAATTAGGAAACGCTGTCATACGAAATCGGATTAAACGAAGACTTCGCCATGTCTTAATTGAGTGTCAGCATCAGTTGGTAGCGGCTGACTTTGTTATCATTGCCAGAAAGGGCGTGGAGGAGTTGTCTTATCAAGACATCAAAAAAAACCTTATCCATGTTTTGAAACTAGCTAAACTATACCAGGAAGGTGTTGTGATTGAAAAAGAAAATTAAGTGGGTGGGCTTGCTTTGTGCCTCCTTACTCGTTTTAACTGCCTGCGGTGGAACGGGACCGGTGACGAGTCAGTCTACAGATGCGTGGGACAGATTGATTTATTGGTTTGCCAGTGTTATTCAATTCCTGTCAATTAACGGTCAGATTGGAATTGGGATTGTTCTTTTTACGGTTTTGATGCGAACTCTTTTATTGCCATTATTCCAAATCCAGATGAACTCCTCACGGAAAATGCAGGAACTCCAACCTCAGCTCAAGAAATTGCAAGAGCAATATGCTGGGAAGGATATGGAAAGTCGCCAGCAGCTTTATGAAGCGACACAAGCTCTCTATAAGGAGAATGGCGTCAGCATGAAGTCTTCCCTGATTCCGCTCTTCATTCAAATGCCAATCTTACTGGCACTCTTTCAAGCTCTCACCCGTGTAGAGGCTTTGAAAGTAGGGCAGTTCCTCTGGTTGAATCTCGGAGAGCCGGATGCATTCTTCATTTTACCAATCCTTGCTGCGGGATTTACTTTCCTCAGTTCATGGTTGACCAACAAAGCGGCTATTGAGAAAAATATGGCTATGACTGTTATGACGTATGCCATGC
This sequence comes from Streptococcus ruminantium, assembly GCF_003609975.1. NCBI lineage: Bacteria > Bacillati > Bacillota > Bacilli > Lactobacillales > Streptococcaceae > Streptococcus > Streptococcus ruminantium. Next base: position 1,900,118 of record NZ_AP018400.1, on the reverse strand, counting down.
CTGTCATGATATTTTTCTTTGCCCTTCCAGCAGCTAGTGGGGTGTCCTTGTATTGGACGGTATCAAATGCTTATCAAGTAGCTCAGACCTTGGTGTTCAATAATCCTTTCAAAATTATCGCAGAGCGCCAAGCTAAAATCAATGCAGAAAAAGAGCGTCAGGCTAAGATTCGACGGGCGCAAAAGAAAGCACAGAAAAAGAAATAGGATAACTAGGAGAGAGAAGATGAAATTTACAGGAGCAACTGTTGAAGAAGCCATCCAGAATGGCTTGGTGGAGCTGAATATTCCTCGAAAGAAAGCTCATATTACCGTAGTAGCGCGTGAGAAAAAAGGCTTTTTCGGTTTTGGTAAAAAGCCAGCTGTTGTAGATATTGATGTCATTAACAAAACAACGGTCGTCAAGGCCAACCAAAAAGCGGTTCGTGGAGTTCCAAGCGAGATTAACGAACTCAATGAACCGGTTAAGAGTGTATCAGAAGCGACTATTGATCTGGGGAAGGTGGTTGCGGCCGTTAAGGAATTTGAAAAGTCAGGTCAAATGTTAGATGATGGCATCAAGGAACAGATTCTGAAAAATAAAAAAGAAGCGGCAGCAATCTTGGAAGAAACTGGTCGTATGGAAATTTTGTCTGAAGATGCATCTGACACAGCGAGCCTATCTACACGGAATGAGCAAGAAGCTGTTTCTGCGGAAAGAACGGATGGCTTTGCTGACTTGGATATTAAACTTGAACCACAGTATGATATTGAGCAAGTCGTTTCAGAAGTGTCTGCCTATATACAAGAAATTTTGGATGATATGGATGTTGAGGCGAGCATTGAGACGAACCATAATCGACGTACAATCAATATCCAAGTGGATACGAATGAGCCAGGTCGAGTAATCGGCTACCATGGAAAGGTTTTGAAAGCCATGCAGCTTCTGGCACAAAACTTCCTATACAATCGCTATGAGCGCAACTTCTATATTACTATCAATGTGAATGACTATGTTGAACACCGCGCGGAAGTTCTTCAAGGTTATGCGCAGAAATTGGCAGAACGAGTATTGGCGGAGCAAGAAGCTTATCATACCGATCCGATGTCAAGTAGCGAGCGTAAGATTATCCATCGAATTATCTCGAAAATGGATGGTTTGACTAGCTATTCAGAAGGTAGCGAACCAAATCGTTATGTGGTTGTAGACATTGAAGGGAATCACGATTAAAAAGAGGCTAGTCCTCTTTTTTCAGTGATTTTCTGATTCTTCCCGAAAACAGGTCAGAATGGCTTGACAAATGATTGGAATTTATATAAAATAGTTTGGTATGTTTAGTAACTGATCAAAACTAGCCGGCTAAACGAATACAAGAATCTAAGAGGAGGTATTCATTGTGAAACGTACTTTTCAACCAAGTAAAATCCGTCGCGCACGCAAACATGGTTTCCGTAGCCGTATGGCAACTAAAAATGGTCGTCGCGTGTTAGCAGCTCGTCGCCGTAAGGGACGCAAAGTTCTTACAGTAGCATAAGAAAAAATAAAAGAAAAGCCAGTAGAAACTCGAGTCTGCTGGTTTTTTCATTGCGGAAGAATTTTTTGAAATGTGTTACAATAGTTAGGAAAGAAAGTGAAGAAACAATGATAAACATTTTTGATACGCATACCCACCTTAACGTTGAACAGTTTGAAGGTAGAGTCCAAGAAGAACTAGATTTTGCAAAGGAAATGGGGGTTACACGCCATAATGTGGTCGGTTTTGATCGTCCAACCATTGATAAGGCTATCATTTTGGCAGATCAGCATCCTGAAATCTATCTGACACTTGGTTGGCACCCAACTGAAGCAGGGAGCTATGATGAAAAGGTAGAAAGCTTTCTTCTGCAAGCTCTCCAGCATCCCAAAGTGGTTGCCTTGGGAGAGATTGGTCTGGATTATTACTGGATGACAACGGAAAAAGAGACTCAGGCTCGTGTTTTCAAGCGACAAATAGAGTTGTCTAAGCAATTGGATCTACCATTTGTTGTCCATACCCGTGATGCGCTGAAAGACACCTATCAGATTATTAAGGAAGTCGGTGTTGGTCCCCGAGGTGGGATCATGCATTCCTTTTCAGGTACCTTGGAGGAGGCTCAGGCCTTCATAGACTTGGGAATGTCTATCTCCTTTTCGGGTGTCGTAACCTTTAAAAAAGCTGTTGAACTGCAAGAAGCAGCGCAGGCATTGCCTTTGGAAAAAATTCTGGTTGAAACAGATGCACCTTACTTGGCACCTGTTCCCAAGCGTGGACGGGAAAATCGTACCGGCTACACTCGATATGTGGTAGATATGCTAGCTCAGCTTCGTAACCAATCGGTTGAAGAAGTGGCGGCTGTAACTTACGAGAATGCAATGAGGTTGTTCAGAATTGACTCATAAAATTAAGATACAAGAAGTCCTCGTTGTTGAGGGGAAAGATGATACAGCCAACCTAAAGCGATTTTATGAGGTTGATACTTACGAAACTCGAGGCTCGGCTATTTCAGATGATGATTTAGAGCGCATTGAGAAACTCCATGACCTGCGAGGGGTTATCGTTTTTACAGACCCAGACTATAATGGAGAACGGATCCGTAAACTCATTATGCAAGCTATTCCTACGGTCAGACATGCCTTTTTACAGCGGGACGAGGCTACACCAAAGTCCAAGACAAAGGGGCGGTCCTTGGGGATTGAGCACGCTAGTTTTGAGGACTTGGAAAAGGCCTTGGCTTGTGTGCGCGGTTACTATGATGACGAAAACAATTTTGACATCAGTCAAAAAGATTTGATTCGTCTCGGTCTGCTCCTGAGTAGTGAAAGTCGTAAGCGGCGAGAGTATCTGGGCGAACACTTGCGTATTGGCTATTGTAATGGCAAACAGCTCCTCAAACGATTAGAACTATTTGGGGTGACTCTAGCAGAAGTAGAAGGGGCAATGAGAGAGTACAATGACTAAGGTTTATGCTGTCAAGTGTTTAGTAAAGAATGAGTTTAAACCTGCCTATGAGTCCTACTCATCCTATGAGGAAGTCACCTATTTGGTACCATATGTGGAGTCGGAAGATGAGTCTATTGTTAGGGCCAAAGTGGCAAATCACTTGCAAGCAGTGGTGGAAGATTGTTATGTCAATGCGGATGGTGTTTGGAAACAAAATCGTCTATTCTATATTGCAGGTTTTCAAGAAGTAGACGCTGAGGTTGATTTTGATTCACCTGCATTGGAGGTTTATCGCTGGTTTTATACTTTTGAGCGATTGGTGTCGGAAGAAGAATTTTTAAATCTCTATTATTTTGATGATTTGGGAAGATAGGAGGATAGATGTCTCGGAAAGAATCAGTTATCCTAACCAATATGTGTATGATTACCGATGGTGATAAGGTCTTGGTGCAGGATAGAAAATCATCCAAATGGCCGGGGATTACGTTTCCTGGCGGACACGTTGAGCAAGGAGAAAGTATTGTTGCTTCCGTTATTCGTGAGGTTGAGGAAGAGACAGGTCTCACAATTCTAGACTTAGAACTCTGTGGAGTTCAGAATTGGACAGACCCTACAGAGCAATATCGCTATCTGGTTTTTCTCTATAAAACAAGCCAATTTTCCGGTCAATTACGGGCTTCTGATGAAGGTGATGTCTTCTGGATTGATCGCATAGACTTGAGAAATTATCAGCTGGCAGACGGTTTTGAATCCATGCTAGACATTTTTGAAAATCCGCACTTGACAGAGAATTATTATTGGTTTGAAAATTGTGAGTAGCAGGTGGAGAACAGGTGATGGAAAAAATTGCTCTCCTACGCGGTGTCACACCCGTTGGAAAAAATAAAATTTCCAGGGTGTCTTACTTGATAAAAATTTTGATGGCCACTGGTCTGTCATTAGTGCAGATGTATATCCAAAGTGGCAATATTATCTTTTATAACACGATTAAAAATAAAATCGGTGCAAACCTAGCAGTTATTATCAAACACTAAGTACGGCTAGCACAAGCCGTATCTGAAAGACCATTTGATAGTAATTACGATAGCTCTCGTGTTCATTTGATTTTGACGAATGATGAGATAAATATGGGAAAATTAGCCGAGCTGCTAAAACAAGACTTTGGTGACGAAGCACTATATTCTGATAGTCGGTGTCTCTATATGTATTCGCCAAGAGAAGCTAGAAAGAAAAAACTGAATACCAACTATTTAGAAGAACAGTTGGGGATTGTTGCGACCATGAGAAAATTGAGTGTTGTTTCATGATTGAGTGAGATGGCAAAATAAGAAACAAGAAAACTAATGGGAGCAGTAGATAAAGAATGGGCTCAAGGAGATGGTTCTATGGATAAAAATATTGACAAGGCATGGGAACTCTTTTTAGAAGGGAAGGTTGCAGAGGCGAAAGAATTAGTTGAGAAAGATTATCACGTTGAGACTTGTTTGGAATACCCTGTTCTCAATCTATTCGTCTATCTTTATCTTGAGGAGAAAAGCTTTGAAGGAGCTTTAGTAGCTTGTCAACGATATATTCAATTGGCTCGTAATGAAAAGAATGTTGAACAAGAGCATATTGGCTTGCATCAACTAGCCATGGTTTATCGTCAGTTGGGTAATTTTACGAAAGCTCTGGAGTTAATCGAAGAAGAAGGACAACTGATAGCAGATGTTTTCCCAGATGATAAGTTGAAATGGTCGGTTAACGACTATGAACAAGGCTATTTACGATTGAAGTTAGGAGAAATAGATTCTGCTCTGTATTTTATGAACAAGAGTTTAGAGAATGCTTTAATGACAGACGACCTCGTTGCACAAGCTTGTGCCTATCGAGGATTAGGTGAAATTTATGCAACAAATACCGCAACTGTTCTTGCTAAAAAAGCTTTTGAACAAGCCATTACTGTTTTTGAACAAGTAGGAGATCCTTTTGGGGTAGAAGAAGTTAGAGAATTGATGGCTACCTATCAAATTATTTAGAAAGAAATCAAATGAGAATCGCAGACAAAAACGTTACCCGTGCTGTCCTTGAGCGCCACGGATTTACCTTTAAGAAATCTTTCGGTCAGAACTTTTTGACCGATACCAATATTTTACAAAAGATTGTGGATACAGCAGAGATTGATGGTCATGTCAATGTTATTGAGATTGGTCCTGGAATCGGTGCTTTGACGGAATTTTTGGCAGAAAAGGCCGCCGAGGTCATGGCCTTTGAAATTGATGACCGACTGATTCCTATTCTGTCGGATACTTTGGGTCGTTTTGATAACGTGACCATCGTGAATCAGGACATCTTGAAGACTGATTTGCAGGAACAGATTCAGAACTTCAAAAATCCTGATCTACCTATTAAGGTCGTGGCCAATCTGCCTTACTACATCACTACCCCAATCCTTATGCATCTGATTGAGAGCAAGATTCCTTTTAGCGAGTTTGTGGTTATGATGCAGCGAGAGGTGGCTGACCGTATTTCTGCCGAGCCAAATACCAAGGCTTATGGAAGCCTGTCCATCGCAGTCCAGTACTACATGACTGCTAAGGTGGCTTTTATCGTACCTCGAACGGTCTTTGTGCCTGCTCCAAATGTAGACTCGGCCATTCTCAAGATGGTTCGTCGAGAGCAACCACTAGTGACAGTCAAGGATGAAGACTTCTTCTTTAGAGTTTCCAAAGCCAGCTTTGTTCATCGTCGCAAAACTCTCTGGAACAACCTGACCAACCATTTTGGTAAGTCTGAGGAAGTGAAGGATAAGCTGATGCAGGCACTCGGCATGGCAGAGCTAGAAGCTAGCGTCCGAGGAGAAGCTCTTTCTATGGTTGACTTTGCACGTCTATCAGATAGTCTTCGAGAAGTAGGCTTGTAAAGCCAGTCATTGTTTGTTTGATACAAAATACCGAATGAATGTCTCTTGCCCGTTGACAGAGGTTTGAAAGCTTGTTATACTGAAAGATAATATCCAATGAAAATCAAACTACTTCCAACAGCTTATTCCAATATTGCTGGAAATAGAAGGGAGTTTACGATGATATTACTTGCTGATTTTAACTATCAGATTAGACGACTCCTCGCCTACCAAGTTGGGCTAGCGATGTGTGAATTTGATTTTTGAAGAGTATAGTCAAACTTGCAAACAATGATTCTGGTAGTCATCAGAAAAGTTACGAATATAACAGAGGGATTCCCTCTTTTTTTATGAAGGTATGAAAATGTTTAAAAATGTTTTGAAAAAACACCCACATATTGCCGCAGTCGTTTTGTTTTTTCTTTTCTCTTTTGCTCTCCTTTTGCCGCAGATTTGGACAAGAGCAGTTGTGACGGGAGACGATGTTGTTTTCCACTTCAATCGTTTTTATGATGCAGCTATGCAAATAAAGACGGGTGATTTTTCCTATATGATGAGCCTGCATGGTTATCAGCAATCTGGAAGAATTGTTAATGCCCTATATGGTCCTTATCTAGCCTATTTACAAGGGGCCTTAGTGTTGTTGGCTGGGACTTGGTACAGATACCAGTTGCTTTCCAATCTTCTTTTGGGAACGCTGAGTGCGACCTCGCTTTATTTTTTGATGCGAGAAGTGAGGGTGCGCTATTCTTTTTCTGTAGTGTTATCCATGTTTTTCGTGACGACTTACTCTATCCAATATTGGTGGGTGGCTCAAGGCTTTTCGAGCTGGGGAGTCGCTGTGTTTCCACTCTGCTTGATCCCGGCAGTTCGCTTTCTTCGAACTGGAAAAGTTCCAATCTTTCTAATGGCAGGAGCTGTAGGGCTCATGTTACAAATACACATGCTATCTGCCTTCTTCCTCATATTAGCTTATGCGCTCCTCTTTTTCATCGGCTGGATAAAGTCTCAAGAAAAATGGAAAATCGTTAAAGATGTAGCCCTATCAGTGGGACTCTTTCTGATTTTGACGGTGAATATCTGGTTTCCTTTGCTATATGTCAATGCAGGCAATGAATTGGTAGCACCGTTTATCAATAAAAAATTTATTCAATCAACGGTCACTTGGTCTAAGGTGAATTTCTTGTATTTCCCTTACTCCTTACCAATCTTTTTTGTGCTTTCTGCTTATTTTATGATGAAAAAGTGGAAAAAACAGTCAGTGGTATTGGGCGGCCTATCTTTGACGTTTCTAATCTTTTTTATTTTTTCAACAAATGCCTTTCCGTGGCAGTTTTTTGCTGGCAAGGGGATTGGTTTGGTAGATTTGATTCAATTTCCTTTCCGTTTCTTTCTGTATGCAAATGCCTTGCTTTTGACAGTTGTCGGCATGCAATTAACAAAGTTTGCAGTGCGTAAGAAGTTGTTCCTAGGGCTTACCACCCTGTCTACCTTGATTGGTGTCAGCTTTGCTTGGCAGCAATATAATCAAGCTATCCAAAACCAATACAACAAGCCTGATTTCTTGCAAGATATGCTGCATACCACTCTCTATGGGACAACGGAAGAATTACGTGCGTCCCTACACTCGCAAGACTTGGGAGAATTTATTCGTTTAGCTCAGAAATCTACTCCTGACTACGTACCAAAACTATCTGATAAGGCGGATAATGTGCGTGTGATAAACGAAGCTAAATCACGCTATGATCGCTATCGTGATCAGATTATTTTACCTAACCAGCAGTTCAGCAAGCGAGTCAATGGGGACAGCCTAGAGATAAGCTGGTCAGCCAATCAGTCAGAGGAAATCCAAATACCGATTGTTGTTTATCGCGATAGTGAGTTGGTATTGAATGGACAAAAACTAGGGAAATCAGATTACTACCTTTCCACCATCGGTGTTCCAACTGTAACTGGTAAAGTTGGGCAAAATCAGCTTATTCTATCCTACAAACAGCAGTGGTGGTTACTTCCAGTTATCGTCATCAGTCTAATAAGTTGGTTGGCTTGGTTAACCTATTATGTAACTACCTATCGTTCAGCAACACTACTTTCACTTGAGGCACTTTATGAAAAAAATCAATTCTAATACTGGCAAGCAGTTTATTTTAGTCATGGTTATGACGGTGATCTTGGCTATGGGACGAGCCTTACTCCTTAGTGGCAAGGCTTTTCCTGTTTGGTTTATCCCTTTACCACTGATTGCCTATCTTATCTTTACTTTTTATATTTTAGTAATTCTGGACAAGTACGAAGCATTTGTCCGCACCAAGACTTTTGCCAAGTATATTGGTTATTTTCTAGGTTTCTTCTATCTGGTCAGTTTAGTCTATCGTCTCAATGCAAAGAAGTATCAACCTTGGAATATTGTCCGAAATAATCTTTTCCAGTTTGAGTTATTGTTAATGTTGGTCTTACCAATTTTCTTGGCTCTCCTATGGAGAAACAAACCAAAAATTCGGGAAAAATTACAAAGGTGGTCAGCTAGCCATTTGGTGCCAGATGGTTATTTGCTTCTGACGACTCTATTTTCCCTTAGTCCTTTGGCAATTTCTTATTGGAAAGATAGTCATTACGAGAGTTTGATTGAAAAAGGATCTTATGTCGAATTTTTCAGTCAGACTCCGATTTTTGCGGTCGTACACTTTATAGCGACCTATGCTTTTCTGCGCTATATCCCTAAAGCGTTCGGAGAATTTAAGGCTAATCGAACCAATGTACACAGTATGATATTTATCAGTCTGGGCTTGGCAACCCTTTCTCACATTGGTTATCAAGCTTCTATGGCTGGAGGTACAGGAGCTTATTTCACGCGGCATCTGTTTCCAGGAGCCATTATTTTTCAAATAGCCTGTCTCTTTTTCTTAAATGTCATCATCAGCCTGCTGCTCAATCGTCAGATTTTATCGGTAACCTTGATTGCAAGTCTAAATGTAACTCTGATTACAGCTAATTTTCTCAAGTTTCGGTATCGTTCGGAACCCTTGACCCCAAATGATTTTAAATGGATTGGGAATTTGGGGATGATTTTCAGCTTCATCAGCTTGAGGGTTGTACTTGTTTCACTGGCTTTCTTGATTATTTTAATCTTCGTTTACAAACGGATCCGCAAGCGCTATTTTTTAGGAACCATCATTCAATCCATTTGGAAACGGTTTGCAGGAGTTGCTCTTATCCTTTCTTTAATTTTGGGAATGGGTTGGGCGATTCGCCATGAAAAAGATCATAAGATATGGGGAGGGATCCCGATTCTCTCCCAAGTCAATAATTGGCGAAACGTAGACTGGAAGGGCTATGCTTTTGTGGCCCGTTATCGTACTTTGGCTTTTCTTTGGTTACAACAGCTTAGTAAGACCAGTATGGAAGAGCCAAAGAACTATTCTGAAAAGACGATAAAGGCTATTGTTGAAAAATATACTAAGTTAGCTGCGGAGATCAATATTGAACGGACCAATCAACTAAAGGATCAAACCCTCATCTACATCCTCAGTGAGAGTTTGGCAGATCCTCGTCGGATCCCCGGAGTAACTCTCAGCCAGAATGTCCTGCCTAATATTGAGCAGATTATGAGTCAGACGACCAGTGGCTTGATGAAGAGCGACCACTACGGTGGTGGAACAGCCAATATTGAGTTTCAGGTTTACAGTGGCCTTCCTTTCTATAACTATAGCTCTTCCATCTCATCTGTCTATCTGGATGTGGCACCGAATATGAAGAAATTGCCAAGTATCAGTGATGTATATGCTGAGGATTTGCGCGTGGCCATACACCCTTATTATGGGACTAGTTACAACCGTAATTCTATTTACAAGCAGTTGGGAATTGAGCAGTTCTACACTTTGAACAGTTCGCAGTACCCAATCATAGTTAAAGATACTGACTACCAAGGGAATTTTGTCAGCGATAAAAAAACTTATGAACTCATCTTAGAGCAGGTACGTTCTGGGAATAACAAATTTGTGTCAGCCATGACTATGCAGAACCACGTTCAATGGAGTGCGGCTGAACCTGCTGGAATTACTGCAACAGGTGAAGGATTTACGGCAGAAGAAAATGAAAACTTGACTAGTTATGCCCGCCTCTTGTCCTTCACAGATCAGGCAACGAGAGATTTCTTAGACCAACTCAAAAAGTTGGACAAGAAAGTGACGGTCGTTTTCTATGGAGATCATTTGCCGGGGCTCTACCCAGAGTCGGCCTTTGTAACGGATTCAAGTCAGCGATATAAAACAGATTATTTCATTTGGAGTAATTTTGAGACAGAAAAACATCATTATGAGCTAGTCAACTCCAGTGATATGAATGCGCTTATGCTGGAGACGACTAAAGCAAAGGTTAGCCCCTACTATGCTCTCTTAACAGAAGTCTTGCACAAGAACCGAGTTGGACAAACAGAACGTGATGCAACTGTTGCAGAGGAACTCAAGCTAGTTCAGTATGATTTATCTACCGGAAAAGGTCATCTCTTGAAGCACAAGGATTTTTTCAAGATTGCTACAGAAGTTAAGGAATAAAACAAAACCAAGCCGACTGGCTTGGCTTTTTTATGATGCGGAGGAAGGGATTTGAACCCTCACACCCGATGGGCACATGCGCCTGAAGCATGCGTGTCTGCCGTTCCACCACCTCCGCTTGAGTCTGTTTGGTATAGCTCTGTGCCTCAACTTCTTTTTAGAGATTCAAACTTAACTACATTATACCTTTTTTATTCTATCTTGGCTAGAGGAATTTTAAAAATTGAAGGTTGGGTTTGGTTCAGATTTACTTCTTAGGGTTCATATTACTATCTAAGTGTAGGGACTGATTGCCTTTAACGGTTCCGTTGACTAGGAGATACGATTTGTGTTCCTTACTTTACTAATACAAATGGTGTGAACTTTGTTGACTCCAGTATCCAAGAGTTTCCTGACTTCTTGGAGTAATGTAGTGACCGAGAGACCTTTTAAAGTAGGAGATTAGAACTGACAGAAGTCAGTCTATACAAGTTGTTATCTGAGAATAAATCGTTTAGCTCAACTCCTAAAAACATAGACTTATTGACAAAGTCTTTTCCTATGTATTTTGTTGAGTTTTTCCCGCTCCCTTTTTTGAGGGAAATTTGGTATAATACTAGAAAGAATACCTATAAAGGAGTCTTCATTGCACGGAAGAATTATTAAGGCCTTGGCTGGTTTTTACTATGTTGAGGCGGATGGACAGATTTATCAGACTAGAGCCAGAGGGAATTTTCGTAAGAAGGGACAGACTCCTTACGTGGGGGATTTTGTCGACTTTTCCGCAGAGGAACATTCCGAAGGTTACATTTTGAAAATCCACGAGAGAAAGAATAGCTTGGTTCGTCCACCTATTGTCAATATCGACCAGGCAGTAGTAATCATGTCGGCCAAAGAACCGGATTTTAATGCCAATCTTCTGGATCGTTTCCTAGTATTATTGGAGCAAAAGGATATGGAACCAATCATCTACGTTTCAAAGATGGACTTGGTAGAGGATTCTTCTGAGATAGATACCTTTAAGGCAATTTATGAAAAAATCGGCTATCCTTTTGTTTATAGTTTAGAGGAATTGACACCCCTTTTGCAGAGTAAAGTTACGGTTTTTATGGGGCAGACAGGAGTCGGTAAGTCGACACTTCTTAATAAAATTGCACCAGAGTTGGCCTTGGAGACCGGAGCAATCTCAGACAGTCTGGGGCGTGGTCGTCATACAACACGTGCGGTTAGTTTCTACAATGTATTTGGTGGAAAAATTGCGGATACTCCGGGTTTTTCATCCTTAGACTATGATGTTAAAGAGGCAGAGGCTCTGACAGATTGTTTTCCAGAGATTGCCAACGTTAGTCAGAACTGCAAATTCCGAACTTGTACTCATACTCATGAGCCGGATTGTGAGGTAAAAAGAGAAGTTAGCAGCTCGGCTATTTCCCAAAGTCGGTTTGATAATTATCTTCAATTCCTCAGCGAAATCCAAAATCAGCGTGAGACCTATACCAAGGTTAGCAAAAAATTTAAATAGAAAGTTGGTCCCTATGCCACATTATAAGATTGCACCGTCCATCTTGGCGGCAGATTATGCGAATTTTGAAAGCGAGCTCAAACGTTTAGAAAAAACGGGTGTTGAATATGTCCATATTGATGTTATGGATGGTCATTTTGTGCCAAATATCAGTTTTGGTGCAGATGTAGTGGCAGCTATGCGTCCTCACAGTAAGCTGGTTTTTGATTGCCATCTGATGGTGTCCAACCCGGAACATCATATTGAAACATTTGCGCGTGCAGGGGCAGATATTTTGACGATTCATGCGGAAGCGACGGTGCATTTGCATGGGACCTTGCAAAAGATCCGTGCGGCCGGTATGAAAGTTGGTGTGGTGATCAATCCTGGTACGCCGCTTGTGACAATCGAGCCGGTACTGAATTTAGTTGATCAGGTCCTTCTAATGACAGTCAATCCAGGCTTTGGGGGGCAGGCCTACATTCCAGAAGTAGCAGGGAAAATTGCAAACTTGGTCGAATTGCGTGAGATGAAGAGACTGGACTTTGATATAGAGGTAGATGGAGGGATTGATGATAAGACCATCCATTCAGCCAAAAACGCGGGCGCTAATGTCTTTGTGGCAGGTTCCTATCTCTTTAGAGGAGATTTAGATGCCAATGTTGCCAAATTGAGAGCAGCCCTCTATGACTAAGATTGCGCTGATAGCAGGTGGTCCGTTTGACTACTTTCCTGAGCCTGCTGATCTCTATGTGGGGGTAGACGCAGGCTCTCTTCGTCTGTTAGAACTCGCTCTTCCGCTAGACTGGGCCATTGGAGACTTTGATTCGGTCAGTTCGCTGGATTTGGTGCGTATTATGGAAATGGCAGAGCTGGTTACTCAGGCACCAGCAGAGAAAAATGATACAGACTTGGAGTTGGCATTGAAAGAGATTTTCGCTGCCTATCCAGAGGCTCAGGTCAGGATTTACGGTGCCTTTGGTGGACGTGTGGATCATATGATGAGCAATCTTTTCTTAGCTAGTGAGCCAGATTTAGCGATTCACATGGAGAAAATTGAACTGGTCGATAGACAGAATACTATTCGTTTTCGTCCGGCAGGCGTGCACAAGGTTTCTCCTATCAAAGGTATGACTTACATTTCCTTCATGCCCTCGGATAACAGTCGTTTGACGATTCGTCATGCCAAGTATCCGCTTGAGGGAAGCAATTATTTTTATAAAAAATGCTATAGCTCTAACGAATTTATAGATAGAGATATAGAAATCGAACTGGATAAGGGCTACGTGGTCCTTATTTATAGCAAGGATAAGGAGTAAATGGATATTTTACAACTCATTTTGCTGATACTGGTCTTGGCCTGTTTGGTTTTTCTTTACGGGAAATGGCAGAGCTTAGCCCTGCTCTTACAAGATCAAACAGAAGATGCAGCAGACAACTTGTCTGATCAGCTCAGCTATCAGTTAGAAAACTCAACTCTCAAGCAGCAACAGGTTATTCATCAGGAAGTAGAAAAGGTACGTAAGGAGCTTTACCAGCAGTTGACTGAGATTCGTCAAGAACTGATCAAGAATCATTTGGAAAGTCGTGATGCCACGGATCATCGTTTGCAGGCTATTCAGGACTCTAATGAAAAACGTCTGGAAGAAATGCGCCAGACGGTAGAGGAAAAGTTGGAGAAAACCTTGCAAACTCGCCTGCAAGCTTCTTTTGAAACAGTTTCTAAACAGCTGGAGTCTGTTAATCGCGGTTTGGGAGAAATGCAAACAGTGGCGCGTGATGTAGGGAGTCTGCACAAGGTTCTTTCTGGAAGTAAGACCCGTGGAATTATGGGGGAGTTGCAGTTGGGACAGATTATTGAGGATATTTTGACTCCTAGCCAGTATGAGCGTGAATGTGTGACTGTTTCAGGCTCTAATGAGCGAGTAGAATATGCTGTTAAACTACCGGGGAGAACGGATGGCGACTATATCTATTTGCCGATTGACTCCAAGTTCCCATTGGCTGATTATTACCGTTTGGAAGAAGCCTACGAAAGTGGCGATAAGGATCAGGTTGATCTTCACCGGAAAAATCTTTTGGCAGCCATTAAGCGTTTTGCCAAGGATATTCAAAGCAAGTATCTTAACCCTCCTGAAACGACTAATTTTGGTGTCCTCTTTTTGCCAACAGAAGGCCTCTATTCAGAAGTTGTTCGCAATCCTATTTTCTTTGATGAACTCCGTCGTCAGGAAAGTATTGTAGTGGCAGGACCATCAACTCTATCGGCTCTGCTCAATTCCCTTTCTGTCGGTTTCAAGACTCTCAATATCCAACGTTCTGCCGATGATATTAGTAAGGTATTGGGAAATGTCAAGCTGGAATTCGGCAAGTTTAGCACTCTCTTAGTTAAGGCTCAGAAGCAGCTCAACCAAGCCAGCAGCAATATTGATAAACTTTTAACAACTCGAACCAACGCCATTGAACGCAGTCTTCGTACGATTGACTTATATGAAGACGACCAGACTAAGGGCCTACTTGGTTTGTCACCATTAGATGAGGAAGACGATGAAAATTAACCAAATGAAAAAAGATGAATTCTTTGAAGGATTTTATCTCATAAAAACAGCGGAAGTCCGTCAAACGCGGGCTGGAAAAGATTATTTAGCTCTTACCTTTCAGGATGATACGGGAGAAATTGAAGGCAAGGTTTGGGATGCACAGCCTGGGAAGATTAAGGACTTTACGGCTGGAACAGTAGTTCATATGCAAGGCCGCAGAGAAGTTTATAATAATACGCCTCAAGTCAATCAATTAGTGCTTCGCTTGCCAAGGGTAGGAGAGCCAAACGACCCTGCAGATTTTAAGGAAAAACCTCCTGTTGATGTCAAGGAAACAAAGGACTATCTGAATCAGATGATTTTTCGTATCGAAAATGCCATCTGGCAACGGATTGTCCGAGCTCTTTACAGCAAGTATGATAAGGAATTTTATTCATATCCAGCAGCTAAAACCAACCATCATGCCTTCTATTCAGGTCTAGCTTTTCATACTGCAACCATGGTGCGCTTGGCAGAGAAAATTGGTGATATTTATCCCCAGCTCAATAAAAGTCTGCTTTTTGCTGGTATCATGCTCCATGATTTAGCTAAGGTTATTGAATTGACTGGTCCGGATAATACAAGTTACACTGTTCGTGGTAATCTCATTGGACATATTTCCTTAATTGATGAAGAAATCACCAAGGTCTTGATCGAGCTGGGGATTGATGATAGTCTGGAAGAAGTAATTGTGTTGCGTCATGTTATTCTCAGTCATCACGGTCTATTGGAGTACGGTAGTCCTGTTCGTCCACAAATTATGGAGGCGGAAATCCTTCATATGATTGATAATATTGATGCAGAAATGATGATGATGCTATCTGCTTTAGACAAAGTAGGACCGGGTGAGGTAACCAACCGCATCTTTGCCATGGATAATCGGACCTTTTATAAGCCTAATATTGACTAATAGTCTGTGGACAGGCATTGTCGTTTGCTTCTTTTAAGACAGTTGTATCTGTACCTTGGCGCTTTGTCTCATCTGTATTTTCAGGGAGGTTTTCATGCCACAAAGCAGGATTGTTTCATCTCAACCTATCACAAAAGGCTGGTCTACGGATAAAAAGTACAAGGTCCAACTGCAGGATGGACGCTTTGGCCTTTTGCGAATAGCGGAGCGGTCAAGTTATGAACGCAAACGAGCGGAATTTTCTCTTGCGAAGAACTTGTCAGAGCGAGATTTGCCAGTAGCTAGACCTGAAGCCTTTTGGCTGGATGAGCAGTTTGTTTATAGCTTGTTTGAATGGTTAGAAGGGGAAGATATGGCAGTCCTTCCATCGAATCTATCTGATCGGCAGCTCTATGCGTTGGGGTGTCAGGCTGGACAGTTTCTACGGAAGCTTCATTCTTTACCGATTGATCAAAGCCAGCGTGCTTGGAACAGCTTCTATCAGGCTAAGATTGACAGTAAACTTGCTGCCTATCAAGCTGCAAGACATTCCTATGAGAATGATTAGGTCATGCTGGAATTTGTGCGTACTCATCGTCACTTACTTGAGAGTCGCCCTATTGCCTACCATCATGGTGATTTTCACATGGGGAATTTCTTGCTTGGTTTAGATGGTCAACTCAAGGTGTTGGATTTTGACCGGCACGACATTGGAGATCCGTGGGAAGAGTTTAATCGCTTAGTCTTTACAGCCGCTTTATCTCCTACCTTTGCAAGTGGGCAGATTTATGCTTATTTTAACGGATGCATTCCGACAGAATTTTGGTCTTTATTACCGCTTTATCTTACCGTCAATAGCCTAGGTGCTTTGGCCTGGGCAGAGAAAGTCGCTCCCGAACAAGTTTTACTTATGAAGAGACAGGCGAATCAAATCTTGGACTGGTATGAAGAGTTTTCCCTTCTTATCCCTAAATGGTATAGGTGATTAACAGAAAAAATACGAAAAAAGTAGAGCCTTTAAATAAAAAGGTTCGCTTTTTATTTTTTTGTGATATAATAGAAAAAAGTGAAAGAGGATAATTTTATGAAATTAAGAAGAAGTGAGCGAATGGTTGTCATTTCCAATTACCTCATCAACCACCCTTATGAATTGACTAGTCTAAATACCTTTGCTGAAAAGTATAAATCAGCTAAATCTTCAATTTCAGAAGATATTGCAATCATTAAGAAGGCATTTGAAGAAAGCTCTATAGGAGAGATTGAGACTATCACAGGAGCTAGTGGTGGTGTTGTATTTACACCATCAATCTCTAAGACGGAATCCATTGAAATTGCTCAAGCCCTTCGCGAGCGAATTGCTGAGAGTAATCGTATTTTACCAGGAGGCTATATTTATTCGTCTGACCTTCTGTCAACACCGTATATTTTGAGAAATGTTGGTCGTATTATTGCAGATGCTTTCAAAGATGAGAAGATTGATGCTGTTATGACTGTTGCGACCAAGGGAGTTCCGCTGGCTAATGCAGTTGCTAACGTTCTCAACGTGCCCTTTGTTATTGTACGTCGTGATTTGAAAATCACCGAAGGTTCGACAGTTTCTGTCAATTATGTGTCGGGATCTAGCGATCGGATTGAGAAGATGTTTTTGTCCAAACGGAGTTTGAAGGCAGGTAGTCGAGTCCTTATCGTTGATGACTTTTTGAAAAATGGTGGTACGATTAACGGTATGATCAGCCTCTTATCAGAGTTTGATTCTACCTTGGTCGGTGTGGCAGTCTTTGCAGAAAATCAAAAAGGTGACCGCAGTGTAGCTAACTACAAATCTTTGCTAGCGGTGACTGATATCAATGTCAAAGAAAACCGAGTTGATGTTGAGCTAGGGAATATCTTTGATGAAAAATAGGATTTTATGCCTGAGATAAAAGTTGAATATAAAAAACAAAAAGCGAACAGAAGGGAATTTGGTTTGATAAACTTTCCCACTTTGTTCGCTTTCTTTAGTTATGCAATGATATATTATTTTCTAATGGCATAGAAATCAAATTGGAGATTTTTTTCCTAAAATCTTTTAACATTTGAATGATTGAGACGAACTTGCTATAATGTTTATATAATAAAATTCGGAGAAAAAATATGAAGTCACTATTAGCAACAAGATTGAAATTAAGAAGAAAAGAATTAGGCTGGTCCCAAAAAGAATTGGCAGAAGGTCTTTGTGATCAAGGACAGATCAGTCGCATGGAGAAGGGAGCTTATATGCCTGGTTCTGACTTGCTCTATTTTCTAGCTAAAAAAATGCAGGTGCATATGGAGTATTTTTTTGATGAGAATGAGCGAGAAATCGTATCTGATTTAAAACAGTTTCGAAAAATAACCAAGGATTACTTGAAGAAAAAAGATTTTGAAACCATTGCTTTCCTCTATGAAAAGGAAAAGATGAACAGTTCTCGTCTAACATTTCCGGATCAAATCTATATGGAATGGTTAGAAGCGATTCTCGTAGAAGAGCGAGAAGGTAAGTATGAAGAATCTCTTGAAAAGCATAAGAAACTTCTGAAACGGGTCGGAGTAAATTGGAAAGGTTATCTGTACCTGTACGATAGTTTGCTAGCAATCTTGATAAGGACTAACAAGCATCAAGAAGTCGAACGTTTATATGCTGAAATAATGGATAAAATAGACAGTGATAGACTGGAAACTTCAGAAGATATGACCTACTATTTCAGTATAAAAAGCAATTACAGTCGCTATCTCTGGTTGACGAATCAGATCGAAAAAGGGATTGAGGTAGCGGCAGACTGTTTGGAAGAGGCCAAGGAACTTTATCCAATTGATTTATTTGCTGCTTTTTATCGCGATTTGGGCAATGTAACAGAAGAGTTTGCGGATAAGGATATTGTAAAAAGATATTATGAAATGTCACAAATACTCTACTCGACGGCTGGCATCAGCAAGTTAGCGTTGAAGGTAGAAAAGCACTTAAAAGAAAATTATTCGGAATGACTTATCGTAAAATGAGTTTGCGAAATGTAACTTCCTGAAAGTTTGTTAACTTTGGGAATTTCATGAATCAACTCTCAGAAACGTTATTATTTGACGTTTCTGGGAGTTTTTTTGTTTTTAACTGTAAAGAAAAAGATTGAAGTTCCTATCCAAAATGAACTTTTTCTTTAGTCTATAACTTGATGTAAGGCAACTTTCATAGTTTACACAATGTCAAAAAATATATATAAACAAAAAATGACTATAATCTTGACAAAGCATAATCAGAATAGTATAATTTATATGAATGAAAGAGCTTTCAAGACGGAAGAAAAGATTAGTAGTATCCGTATCTCGCTTGCCTCATATTTTTATATTTTCTAGGATAGGCAGTGATACTATTCGTACTCATATAAAATAAGTAAGATGGAGTTTGTTTATGTTCAAAAAATATGTCTGTACGCATCAGCACGATCAATCGGACTGTGCGGCAGCAGTAGTTTCTACGGTATTATTGACCTACAAAAAAGAGATGTCCATCATGAAAATCCGCGAAATAATTGGGACAGATATGTATGGTACGACTGTTCATGGGATAGTATCGGGATTGGAAAAGCTAAACTTTACAGTTAAGGCTATCCGAGTATCACTTGATGATTTGACAGATGGTGTAAGTTTTCCAGCTATTTTACAAGTTAGAAATAAGCAGGGACAAAATCATTTTGTTGTCTTACATAAGATAAAAAAGAATGGTTCCTATTTAATTGCGGATCCAGCCAAGGGACTTGAACAATGGTCTTTAGAAGATTTGGATTCTATTTATCAAGGGATTGCTATCTTTATGGTGCCAAATAGCCATTTTGAGAGAGGAAGTGTAAAAGGTAAGGGCTTATTTGATTTATTTTCTGCCCTGATACTAGCTCAAAAAGGTTTGGTTGGTACAGTGATTCTTGCCTCTTTTTTGTTAAGTATCATCGGTATTTTATCCAGTCTCTTTTCCAAGGTTATTATGGATGAGATTATTCCCTTCGGTTTAAAGAATAGCCTCTATCTATTCTTACTTGTTTTTGGAGTGGTTTCTCTGCTACAAAGCCTCTTGTCCGCTTTTAGGCAACATATCTTGCTCTTCTTGTCTCGGAAAATAGATATCCCGGTTCTTATGGGTTATTACGACCATATTATCCATCTCCCCTATAGTTTTTTTGGAAGCCGAAGAGTTGGAGATGTTTTAACACGGTTTCAGGATGCCATGACCATCAAAAATGTCTTTACATCGGTCTCTATCTCACTTGTAATGGACATTAGCCTATCAGCTATCAGTGCTCTTGTCTTATGGAATCTAAATTCTTCTCTGTTTCTTATCTTGGTAGTTATGGTAGTAGTCAATGTTATCTTGATTTACTGTTTTAAAAAGCCCTACAAAAAAATCAATAAGGAGCAGATGGAAGCTAACTCAATGCTTAATTCCCAGTTGATAGAGTCTATACGAAATATTGATACTATTAAGGCTCAATATGACGAGAGACAACGCTTGGATAAACTAGAAGAGAACTTTGTTCATACACTAGAGATTGGCTACAAAGAGGGAGTATTGCAGAATGTTCAATCTACCATTTCCTCTATAGCAGGAACTCTTGGAAGCTTAATTTTCATGGGAATAGGTGCCTTATTTATCATTGATAATAAAATGACTATAGGCGATCTGTTGGTGTTTCAGACACTGAGTCAGTACTTTACAGAACCTGTTCAGAATTTGGTTCGATTGCAGCTAACCTTCCAAGAAGTTCAGGTAGCCGTTAGTCGTCTTCAGGAGTTGATGGAAGTAGAGCGTGAGGACAGTCAGCTAGACTATAGCATCCATGATTTTTCCTTGTTAGAAGATATTTCTTTCCGAGATGTTACTTTTTCCTATGGTTCTAGACCACCTATTATTAGAAATTTTAGTTTGGTAATCAAACAAGGTGAGAAGATTGCCTTTGTTGGCGAGAGCGGAGCTGGAAAGAGTACGCTTGTCAGATTACTGCTTCGCTTTATCCAACCCAATCAAGGTCAGATAAAGTTTGGTAATCATGACTTGAGTGATTTGGACTATGGGGAGCTGCGGCAAAAAATTGCCTACATTCCTCAAAATGTAGAGTTGTTCTCAGGTACCATCATTGATAATCTGAAAATCGGTAATCCAGATGCTAGCTATGAGGACATGATACGGGTGTGTCGGATTGTTGGTATTCATGATACTATCCAAAAACTGCAAAATCGGTATGGTTCTTTCGTTGAGGAAGGTGGACAGAACTTCTCTGGAGGAGAAAAACAGCGTTTGGCCATTGCACGGGCTCTTCTTAGCAAGGCAGAATTATATATTTTTGATGAAGCTACCTCAAACTTGGATTCCTTTAGTGAGCGGATAATTCAAAATTTGATATTTGATAAAATTATCGACAAGACAACCATCATTGTCGCCCATCGCCTGTCAACTATTTTGCGTTGCGATACAATCTGCTTTTTAGAAAATGGAAACATTGTGGAATATGGTACCCATGATGAGCTAATGAAGCTAGGCGGTCGCTATGCCAAAATGGTTCAATTGCAGACGATTGATTCCTACAGACACGAAAGTAAACGAATTGCTACTCAGTCGGTGGAGGTTAGTTATGAGTAAGTTAGAAGTCTTAGAAAACAAGAAATTAGTCTTGAAAAAAGTAATCTGTAAACAGTTAAAGAGTCTTCAAGTTGAAAAGTTGGAGCAGGAGATTGATAAGTTCTATCAACACTTAAAGTTACTAAATGTTCAGATGTTTGGGCCTTTCATTGTGAAAAATAGTGGAACCATGATTCACGAAGATGGAACGATTACTGTCGATTATGATTTGTATGTTCAAGCCCATGATTTTCGTCAGTATGATACGTTTTATACTGTCTATGAAGAAGTTATCTGCCCGCATTGTGTCTATGTCCGCTTTGAAGATCGTCCAGAGTATCTGCAATTTGCTTATTCTAAGCTAGATTTGCACTTTTATGAAAATGATCTTGAAACAGATGGAACTTCCTATACCGTATATGTTAATACAACTGGGGAGATGATGACAGTTGATATTTTTAGACCGATTGTGAGCCTATGAAATTATACAATAAATCAGAATTACGTTATTCCAGAATCTTCTTTGATAAACGTCCTCCAGCCTATGCTTTCATCCTTATTTTCAGTACCTTGATTGTTTTGTTGCTTTCCTTTGTCGTGGCTGCTTACCTTCCTAAACATTATATTGTCAAGGCTACAGGTAGCTCAGTGATAAGAGGGACGGAGTATATAACAGCTGTCAGTAATGGTAAGATTGTCACCTTACATAAGAATGAAGGAGACAGTGTGAAGGCTGGTGAGGTTATACTCTCCTTGTCCAGCGGACAAGAGGGACTTCAAACTGAGTCATTAAAAAAACAGTTAGAAAAGCTGAAATCTAAGGAAGCTATTTTCCAGAAGTATGAGCAGTCTTTGAATGGGAAAGCTAACTATATGGTGAACTCAGGTGAAGAGCAAGAGTACTATGGGAAAGTTGAGTACTATTTGTCGCAACTCAAATCAGAAAACTATAATGATGGAACTCAATACGCTAAGTTGCAGGATGAATATGCCAAACTGAATAGACTTACCGATGAGAAGAGCCAACTTGATACAGAGTTGAGTAGCTTGCAGCTAGAGTTAACGAATCTGGAAGCAGAATTGGCAGGTCTATCGGAACAGCCTTCTTCGGAAGTGGTTGTAACGAATCCGACTGATGCGGAAACGAGTTCTTCATCCACGGAAACGCCGATCAATACCACCCAGATAGAGAAGTTGAAAACACGCATTTCAGAAGTTAAAACGAAGATCGAAACAACAAAATCATCTATTCAAGGAAAAGTAACGGAGATTGATAGTTTACGGTCCAACATAAAGGATATGGAGCGTTCGTATCATAATCCGACTTCTCAAGCCTATACGACCTATGCCCAATTGATTAGCGAGTTGGGAACAGCTCGAGCAGCTAATAACAAGAGCATAACAGAATTGGAAGCAAATCTTGGAGTTACTACGGGACAGGATAAGGGGTATACCGTATTGGCTCCTAGTGGCGGAACCTTGCACTATGTGACACCGTTTAAGCAGGGGATGTCCGTTCAGCAACACCAAACCATTGCCGAGATTGCTGGAGATAATAAGGAAGCTTACATAGAAGCTTTTGTTCTGGCAACGGATATTTCCAGAGTTTTCAAAGGTGCTAAGGTAGATGTAGCTATTACAGGTGTCAATAGTCAGAAATATGGAACCCTGAAAGGCACAGTTCGACAGATAGATTCAGGGACTGTTACTAGAGAAACAAAGAATGGCAATATCAGTCTTTATAAGGTCGTTATCGAGCTAGAAAGTTTGACCTTGAAGAAAGGAAAAGAAGTCATTGTATTGCAAAAAGATATGCCAGTAGAGGCGCGTATTGTCTACAATCAAGAGACCTATCTTGATTGGATATTGGAACTATTGAGTTTCAAATAATAAAGGTTTTAGTACTCTCTGCAAGACAAATCCAACTAGAGTGGAGAAAGGTTGCTCTGTTGTTGAGCTGGAGAATGATAAACAGTTGTCTATACCTTGTTAGAAAATCATTTCTAACCACACTAGAATAAAGGAGAAAAACTCATGGAACTTGTATTACCAAATAACTATGTCGCTCTTGAAGAAGAGGAAATGATGTACCTTGATGGGGGATTTTATATCTCGTACGGGACATTGAAGGCGTTCGCTATCTCTGCAGGAATTAACCCGTTGGGAAGTTTTTTAATTGGACTTGGCTTGTATAAAGTTGGTGCTCTAATAACTGCCAAAGCAGCTATATTTGGCATGAAAATTGGTAGTATAGGAGGTCCAGTTGTAGCGGGGATTTCTGGATTAGTATCATCCGTAATAGGTGGAGGAGCTGCTTTTACAATTGCTAGAGCTTTGATTGAGAGGAAGGGGATAGGCGTGGACTTAGCCTACACTCGAAATGGAATTCCTTACTGGGTGGATATTAATATTAGGTAAAAAGGGGAGCATTTAATGTTATCAGGTAGAAACAATTGGCTTAGAATCATTATAGTATGTTCAATTCTTTTGTCAGATAAAGTTCCTTTCTTGTTTTTGCTGATTCAGTTTGGGATCCTTTCTTTGTTTATTTTTGAGTCCTTATTTGTACTGGAACAAATGTTTATGTGCAAGGCATTGATAAAATCAGACAAGGTGGGAATGATTTTTATGATTGTTGAGCTGGTCTATTGGTTAGTGATGGTAGGTACCGTACACACTGGCTATGATGTTCGACTTCTTGTACTGGGTGGAGTGTTTTTGTCTGATTTACTTTGTAGTAAAAATAGGAGTCATTATTTAAACAGAGAGAAATATGAGTTTGGAAAATTATCGTATTCTAAACATAAGAAGATGTCCTATATCGTATTTAGCTATCTGTCTGTAATAGTGGTTAATGTGCTGTCTGTCATTTTGATTCAGACAGGGCTGCATTTTATCATCCTGTCTGGTTTTATTACAGGAATGTTTCTCCTATTTGATAACTGGACCAAAAAATCCATTCTAGATTCCTTGCGAGATGAGTTACAATTTCTTATTCGTACATTATATTGTCTGTTATTTTATGTACCTGTCGTTCATAATTTGTTAGTCGCTAGTTGTTCCGTTTTAAAATATGGTGTTCTATATCTATATGTCTATTTATTTTCTATGCTCTATCACAGCTTCTCTCTGGTTTCATATATGGAATTATCAACTTGTGATAAAGAGGATTGACTGGATGTATTTCTAGTTAGATTTTGTAACCAATTTTGTGAGGAGTCTTCTAGATGTTATAAAAATAATTCTGTATTTGTAGAGAAAAAATAGTGAACAGTATTTAAGTTAGAACCTGTATTCACAAAAAATGTTAAACTAAAACTATGAAACGAAAAGCATATGATACTGATTTAACTGATAAAGAATGGGCTAAGCTAGAACCCTATTGTCAATGGCGCATGCTCCCCCATGATTTTTCTCCATATCCAACTGTGTGGAGCTTCTTTCGTCGTGCCAAGGAAAGTGGGCTTTGGGATACCATTTTGGCAGAGCTTGTTAAAAAAAGCGACTAAAAGCTGGTAGAGCTATCTCTCCAACCTATGCTATCATTGATTCTCAAAGCGTTAAGACAACGGATGCTACAGAGGAACGTGGCATTGATAGCGGAAAAAAAGTCAAAGGGAGAAAGCGCCACATTGTTGTTGATACCATGGGTAATCTTCTCGATGTTGTGGTTCATGCAGCTAATCTTCATGACACCAAATCAGGGATTTTAGTTGCGTGTCAAGTGATGGCACGATTTCCAACAATCAAGGCTTTTTCAGCCGATGCTGGTTACCGGAAAAGTTTTGAAGAAAGGATGGTTGAGGAGTTTCGGTGCCCAGTAGATATTTCTGAAAAAATAAAAGGAAGCTGGCAAATCATCCCAAAACGTTGGGTAGTGGAGCGGACTTTCGCCTGATTGCCCCTATCGAAGGCTAGCCAAGGCTCTTGAAAAATTAGTGTCATCAGAAGTCGCTTTTGTAAAACTATCACAAATTAGTCGGATTTTAAGAGCTTTATAATATTGTAAATACAGGTTCTTAATAGATCCCTAAGATAGACAAGTATCTACACCTTGTTAACGGATCATTCTAACCAATAAAGGAGAAAACTCATGGAACTTGTACTACCAAACAACTATATCGCTCTTGAAGAAGAGGAAATGATGTATCTTAATGGTGAGGGATGGATTGCAGATAGTTTTGCTGCAGGAGGAGCTATTGTTGGGCATGGTGTAAAACACAGTCTAGTTGGCGCAGCAATTCGATTGGCTGGAGGTTGGGTTGCGAACACTATCAATGCTTTAGTAATATCAGCATGGCTTAACCCAGGTGGAGCAATAGCAGTTGTAGCTACAGCTGTATATTTAACAGGCAAACATTATAAATTCTGGTAATGAAATTATTAAGTAATGATGCAGCGTTGATGAATGTTATTCTTCTTACTTTTCTTATCATAACTCTTGTGTTTATTTGGGTAAATAAAAATTGTTTAAATAGATACAGTCGAAAAAAAATAAGAATAAGTAACGATTTGGACATCATTTTCCAACAATTTTGTGAGACAGAAGGATTGGATAAACCTCTAATTGTTTATTCAGATTCCTTCTGGTTTCGTCCATTGACAAACACGATAGGAGTAAAAAATCTAAAAACGAATGCTTTAGTAGATGCACTGGCTTTTTTACATGAACTTTATCATTTTAAAGATAGGAATAGGGTGTTAAAAGTACAAACAGTTGTATCTGTTTATACCTATCTTTTATCAACGCTACTGAAGGTTGTAACCTTATATTCAATATGGTTTGGAACATCTTATCCGGTTTTGAGGTTGTTGGTGACTATTGATATGATTATGCTTCTGGTTTGCTTGATTTTTACACTTATTATCGAATCATACGCGTCCAATGAAGCCATTTCTTTCTTAAAGAATAATAATTATATAGACCAAACAAACCTAGTAGGACGCATCTCCTTTCATGCCCTACTCAGCTATTTTTTTCAGTTTATCATTTACCTTATATTGTCAATGCTTCTGTTCCATATGCTATAAATGAATGCAGTTTCAAAC
The DNA here is from genome assembly GCF_003609975.1 of Streptococcus ruminantium. NCBI lineage: Bacteria > Bacillati > Bacillota > Bacilli > Lactobacillales > Streptococcaceae > Streptococcus > Streptococcus ruminantium. The sequence continues at coordinate 1,874,129 of NZ_AP018400.1, read as the reverse complement.
AATAAAGGGTAGAAATAGATTTTTTTGTTAACTATAGTTAAGATAAGAAATAAGGTAAAAATAAAATGTTTACAAAAGAAAAATTTGAAAAGGTTTCTAAGTTAATTTTTGCAATACAACCTATTTCTATCTTGTATTTTTTTATAAGAGTGGAATCGTGGTGGTCTTTTGGACTATTCTCTTGTTTATTTTTATTAGATTTGTTATACGTTATTTATTTTCTTACTTATTCCTTTCGTAAAAGGAGAAGTTAGTTAATAGTGGAGAAGATACTAGTTCCTGAGTGTTGTGATGTATCTTGATGGGGGATGGAATTTGGCTGTTCCTAACTCAGTGGTAGCATTTGGAATTAATGCTGGGATAAATGGAACAATTGCAGCACTTACAGGAGGAGGTGGTGGGTTAGCTGTACTGAAAGGGCTTATTAGTTCTTTAGGTGCAAGAAGAATCACCCAAACTTTTGCCCATCATTTAGGAAGATTTATAGCTATTCAGTTAGCGAATCGAATGGCTGGTACTATAATTGGATTAGTAACGGGATTTGGTGGCTGGAGTATCGGAGATTTTGCAGCTAGATGGTGGGATAGCAGAGATAAAAATAGAAATAATGGATGGTGTGATATTTAATTTTATGGATAATAAAGCTTTTTATATAAAATTTTTCTTTTTAGTTTTTGGTATAGTCTTAGTATTGTTAGGGCAGTATGTATTTCCAAACGTAAAAGATAAAAGTCTGTCAGATTTGTTATCAAACATTTCATTTTTTTTAGGGATAGGTATTTTAGTGTTAATATGGTTTTTGATAAAGAAGTGACTTACATTAGTTAGTAACAAATTTCAACATTCGTGCTTAAAATAGTTACCAAACATGATAAAGAATATTAAAATACTAGCTATTATAGTTGTATTTTTGTGTTTAATCATAACTAGTATAACTTTGATGGGGGAGAACCAATTTCAATTGCTGCGATTATCAAGTTGACAATTGCGGTTGGAGGTGCTTCATATGGTGCAGGTGCAGCATTATGGCAAATGAGACTATTCTATTAGTGTGAAACTTTAAAAAGTGAATGTATCTGAAATGCCCAGTTGTTGAGCAATAGGTACATTCACTGTATATTTTTTGAGTCGTATGAAGGGGATAATCTATGAAAAAGAATAAGACTTTGATAATGTTTTTACTGGTTTTGGTGTCTAGTTTTTTCTGTGTTGCTCCAGCATTTATCCACATGAATTTAACTAGTGACCCTCTTAAAGCGATTATCACATTTATTTTTGTTACACCCATATATTACATTATTTCTCAGCTTTTACATACAACTCTTTTGTTCGCTTCTGCTATTTTTTGCAAGATACAACTCGTTTATTTTCATCTTGGTGTAGTTGCTAAATTGGGGTCGGGTGTATATATCAGAGCCTTTTTTAATCAAATTATAGGATTTACTCCTTCCATTGGGATCCGATATAAAGGAGATAAATCTTACCAATCATTCTTTATTATTTACTATTTGTTGTATTTCCTATCGTTGATAGGCTACTATTTTATCTTTAATAGTATTTATCGTAATCCCTTGTGGTTGCCAGTAGTTCCGTTTTCCATGGTAATTGCAATTATACAAAAACTATACGAAGTTGAGCATCAACAATTATTACTACTGAAATCCCAGGTGTTGACAATCTTGGAAAGTAAGACTAATAGTCGTTTTTCGGTTGAAGATTACAAAGCAATATGGCAACTAAAATCAACATCAGAACTTCCATTTATTGCCCTATCTTATATTAGTTTGATAAAAGAATATTTATCTGAGGAAGAGTGCCGAAAAGTTGAAGAGATAGAAGATAAACGTCTAGATGATAGGATGTATCAGATGGGGTTATATGGTATGTTAGACGTTATCAAGTTAAATCTATATTTATATAGGAGTTGTTGGAATATAAGATACAAGAATATGCTGAGTCAACTCATAGATGATAAGCCAAACTTTTTATTAGTTAAGAAGGGAATCTATAGTGCTTTAAATGGTCAACAACAATTATCGTTATCACTTGCTATATCTGAAATTCAATTTTTTATTGATATATTTAAATCATAACCGATATTGTGAGTCACTACTCAAGTTAGTAAAACTCCTAAGATAGACAAGTGAATACATGTATATTCAGGGACTGTCACTAGAGAAACAAAGAATGGCAATATCAGTCTTTATAAGGTCGTTATTGAGCTAGAAAGTTTGACCTTGAAGAAAGGAAAAGAGGTCATTGTATTGCAAAAAGATATGCCAGTAGAGGCGCGTATTGTCTACAATCAAGAGACCTATCTTGATTGGATATTGGAACTGTTGAGTTTCAAATAATGAAGGTTTTAACACTCTATGCAAGATAAATCCAACCAGAGTGGAGAAAGGCTGCTCTGTTGTTGAGCTGGAGAATGATAAACAGTTGTCTATACCTTTTCAGAAAATCATTTCTAACCACATAAAAATAAAGGAGAAAAACTCATGGAACTTGTATTACCAAATAACTATGTCGCTCTTGAAGAAGAGGAAATGATGTACCTTGATGGGGGATTATCTATACATAACAGCGTTGTAGCTTTTGGTGTCAATTCCGCAGTTAACACTGTAATTGCATATTTTATGGGTGGTGGAGGAGGATTTGCTTTATTTAAAGCTGCGATAAAAGCTGTTGGTCGACAAACATTTACTAGACGGTTAAAAGGAGCCTTGATAAATTTTTTGGGCGTCCAAGCTGCCAATAGAATATCTGGAATAGTTGTTGGTTTTATCTTAGAAACTGGAGGCCTGAGTGTCGGTGGAATGTTGGCGAAACTTTGGGATTCAGGGGATAGACATCCCAATAATGAATGGTGTGATATTATATGATTAAGATGGCAAATACACTATTAATTATCCTAGCTCTTGCTGGAGTAATACTTGTATTGCTTAGCATGTATGTCATTCCCTATATTGAAAAATATAGGGGAATGGAATTACATTTTTTTTTAAGTGGAGTGATTGTAATATTGGGATCGTTATTTTTAATAAAAATTTTTTATAAACCTTAGCAAGACTGTCCTATCTAGGCAGCTACGAAGATATAAACTAAGTTGTCACGATCTTGTTAGAAAATCCTTTCTAACCACACTAAAATAAAGGAGAAAACTCATGGAACTTGTATTACCAAACAACTATGTCGCTCTTGAAGAAGAGGAAATGATGTATCTTGATGGGGGAGTATATTTTTCCCGAAAAGACTGTCAGCTTATTTGTGCAGCTTTGGCTATGAGTCCAGGAACGTTTATAGCATTGGCTGCTACGGCAGTTGTAGCAAAAAAATTAACCAATTTTATTAAGGTTGGAGGCTTGGGAGGTTGGCTAGTTGGAGCGGCAGCAGGTGTTTTGGCGGGCGCTATATCTAGAGTTGCTTATTGTATTGGTTATGGTGCAATAAATAGAGGTTGTGATATTACTGGAAATCCCTATCCATGGGACGGCTTTATATCTGCAACGGTGAGATGAAAAATATGAATAGTATCAAATATTGCCCGACAATAATCTTGTTTATCATCCTGCTGATACTGAACCAATCTTCCTCTTTCACCGATGTTCTCTCTGTCATTCTTTCGCTTTTAACACTGATTTATATTTTATTCAATCTGCCGTTATTTAGGATAAAAAATATTTTGATAAGAAGTATGCTCTCTGTCAATTCGATAGTGCTAATACTAGTATCTCTAAACATTAGCCTGATTACGATAAACAAGCAGATTATTCTGCTAGGTAGTTGTCTAATTGGTGGTATTCAAATCGTATTGTTTCTAACTCTCAGAGACCATGGTGATTTCTTAAAAGAATATCAACGGGTGGAACAATTCCATTCAAAGCTAGATACCAGTGACTATTTTAAATTGATCAATTATTTGAGCTATACAACAGTATTTTTGCCTCTATTGTTTTATAGGAATGGCTTATCCTATATTATAATTGCATTAGCGTTTTTAAATATTCTTTTTAGAATTATCAGAGCTGATTTGCTGATCAAGCTATATTTTGCAGATAAACAATTGCTTGGTTACTTAAAGAAATTACTAATCATAGAATTTATGCTAGTGCTTGTTTTGCTGGTTTTATTATTGATTTTCAAAGAGATATGGTGGTTTATCAGTCTCTCACTATTTTCAAATTTCGTGGTTCCCTTTTTACGACAGAAAGAATATGAAAAATCCAATATACCAGTTCCTTCTTAGAAAATAGGAACCTGCCTTGATGGGGGAGATTGGATTAGAGATGCTGCTATCGCTGTAGTTGCTGGAGCTGTCGGAGCTATTGTTGGGCATGGTGTAAAACACAGTCTGGTTGGCGCAGCAATACGATTGGCTGGAGGTTGGGTTGCGAACACTATCAATGCTTTAGTAATATCAGCATGGCTTAACCCAGGTGGAGCAATAGCAGTTGTAGCTACAGCTGTATATTTAACAGGCAAACATTATAAATTCTGGTAATGAAATTATTAAGTAATGATGCAGCGTTGATGAATGTTATTCTTCTTACTTTTCTTATCATAACTCTTGTGTTTATTTGGGTAAATAAAAATTGTTTAAATAGATACAGTCGAAAAAAAATAAGAATAAGTAACGATTTGGACATCATTTTCCAACAATTTTGTGAGACAGAAGGATTGGATAAACCTCTAATTGTTTATTCAGATTCCTTCTGGTTTCGTCCATTGACAAACACGATAGGAGTAAAAAATCTAAAAACGAATGCTTTAGTAGATGCACTGGCTTTTTTACATGAACTTTATCATTTTAAAGATAGGAATAGGGTGTTAAAAGTACAAACAGTTGTATCTGTTTATACCTATCTTTTATCAACGCTACTGAAGGTTGTAACCTTATATTCAATATGGTTTGGAACATCTTATCCGGTTTTGAGGTTGTTGGTGACTATTGATATGATTATGCTTCTGGTTTGCTTGATTTTTACACTTATTATCGAATCATACGCGTCCAATGAAGCCATTTCTTTCTTAAAGAATAATAATTATATAGACCAAACAAACCTAGTAGGACGCATCTCCTTTCATGCCCTACTCAGCTATTTTTTTCAGTTTATCATTTACCTTATATTATCAATGCTTTTATTTTACATGTTATGAATCAATGAAACTTAGGAAAGCCAATGTTTCGTGAGGAGTGGGAAAGACTTGGAACTGATAAGTTTATTATAAGAAGTTATAAATACTCCAAGATGGAGATTGATTTGTAGACTGAGCTTAGAAGCGATGGTAATTAAGGAGTGCCTATGACTATTCTTTTATTTCCGTTTTCCTTATTTCTTTTAATTTTGTTACTAACTGTCGCTCATCAATTGATATATAAAAGGGTTTTAATGTACTCAAAAATTTATTTTGGTGCTGATAGGACTTATTTAGACCTGAAAGAATCCATTAACCCTCTATCCACTATGGAGGAAGGGAAAGAATTTTTATATAGACCCATTTTAAATGAGGTTATCTTCGTAAAGGACCATGAATTTTCTTTCTATGGCACGTTTGCATTCATACATGAGCTATATCACTCACTGGATAGAAAACGAGTACTAATCATTCAATCTATTTCATTTGCCATCTTGTACTTTGTTAGTCCTATGTTGAAAATCTTGGTTCTTTCGAGAGTACTATTAGAAAATATGGATTATTTTTTTACTATGGCTGTACGTATGGATATTCTGTTATTGCTGATTGTTTTGTTCCTAAAAATGTATATCGAAATCCGTGCTTCTAACGCTTCACTTAGGTATATCAAGTCTATCGGCAGTATCAGCCTGGCAGAGTTAAAGAGTTTCCGTTTAATTTATTTTTTGACGCTTAGCACCCAAGTTATCCCAATCATTTCTAGTATGTTAATTACTTTGATTCCGTGGATAACGGTTAAATTCTTGTGAGAATATCTATTTTTGCCATTTGAATAGCGATTCAGATAACACTAACGAATCTGTTGTAAGAGAATGTTACGGAAATCCTTTCTAACCACGTAAAAATAAAGGAGAAAAACTCATGGAACTTGTATTACCAAATAACTATGTCGCTCTTGAAGAAGAGGAAATGATGTACCTTGATGGGGGAGATTGGAATAATTTTAGAAGGAACATTGAAGGACTTTCCAAGCGTTCAGAGGGGTTACGGTTTGCCATGCGCGAAGTGGGGCTGTTATCGTCTGCGGGTAAGGCTGTTTGGGCAAACAAGACCATTCTTTTAGCTAAGGTTGGTATGCTTTCCGGAAAGGTGATTGCGGTTGCTGGCTTGCTAGGAGTAGGGATAGTTGGTGCAGTAGGTCTGACATTATATAATGTAAGATTGTTCTACTAGGCTTCAACTGCTCTTCCTTGTGTTTGTAAGGAAGAGCAGTTTGAAAAAAGGGGGAATTATGAGAAAAATTTCTATTTATTTGCTGTTTGCTATCTTAGTGTTTGCTACTTTATGTCCGTTTCTCATGACAGCTAGGACAATTTTTGAATTATTTCATAAAGTAATAATCTTTCTTATAAGTGCTCCTGCTGGTCTTTTCTTAGCACAGAGCTATCAATTTGTCTGTAAATGGATCGCTGGTAAATTTTTAAGTTTAAAATGTATCGCCTACTATCTTTATCCTAAATTGTATTTTAACGGAAAAGAGAAGTTTTGTCGCATTACTGAAGGTTTTTTTGGATTTATGCCACCGATTTTCTTCCTCATTCCTTCTCAAAAGCGTAGAGCTTTTTTCACTTTGTATTTTACAATCTTTTTTTCATTCTGGGTTGTACTTTGGGGGATATTTTTCCTACTGAAAAGCTACTATTTGTTGACGCTTTTAGCATGGGGCGTAAGTATTTTGGTTGCGAATGGTTATTATGCAAAATCAGGTCTGGATGCTTATTATTCTAAATGTGCTATTTTAGCAGATGTAGCAGAAGGAAGAGATGGGGATGGGCTATGGGACATACATCCAAAAGAGTATGATTATAATATCATTCTTTGTTATGCAACACTGTACAAAAATAGTGAGGAATTATTTCCTTTGGAAAAGATTCGAAAACTGAGAGAGTATGAACAACTAAATATACTTTTCTTTTTGCTACAAAAAAATAGGATAAAGAATGTACTGGTTGCTCAAAAATATTTTAATGAAATAGTGAATTTCTTGAGAGGTCATCCTGCTGAAGCTATCTTGTTAGCAGATGCAGATTTAGTATTTTCAGGAATTAAGAAAGCTAAAGTTTCGTGGGGACTGGGTTTGGTTTCAGAACTGATAAGTCTGATAGAGTGAGATCATAAAGATATTTAAGGCTTACAAGATGGGGAGGTATAGGGGCAGGTAACTCCAACCAGAGTGGAGAAAGGGTGCTCTGTTGTTGAGCTGGAGAATGATAAACAGTTGTCTATACCTTGTTAGAAAATCCTTTCTAACCACGTAAAAATAAAGGAGAAAAACTCATGGAACTTGTATTACCAAATAACTATGTCGCTCTTGAAGAAGAGGAAATGATGTACCTTGATGGGGGAAGTCCTCAAAACCTTATTAAAAATATTCAAGGTTTGATTCATAAGACAGGTCTAAGTATGGCCAATCGTATTGCAGCTGGTCTCCCATCTACAATTACTATGGCAAAATGGGGATATTGGACAGCTATGGCTTATTTTCCAGGAGTTATCACCAAGCTATCAGCTCTAACAGGAAATCCAATTATTATTGGTTTGGCTGGCTTGGGCGCTGCTGCAGCAGTTCATCATTTATGGCATAATAGGGTCTTTTATTAGAAGTTTATGGAACGTTTTTTTAAATTAATCTTATTGATTCAGTATTTCTTTTTTATCTTTTTATTTTATGTCCCGTTAGCAAATTCTATCGGAACTTTTAAGGGAGTATTTCTTGCACTCCTGATTGTGTACACTCTTTACCTCTTATCATTCTTTATACAAATCACTTATATCAAACTGAGTAATGTATGCTATATTCGTTATTTTATCCTCTATCCTTTTTCTTATGATGGCCAATGGAAATTTCAACCGTTGAATCTCCTCTACTTTCCAGAAATGATAATGGATGTTCTGTATGTAAACCTTGAGCAGGATTATTATTCAGGGACCACATGGCAAGTCTTAGGAAAAAAGTTAAGGAAAATGCAAATATCAAGAGAAGTAAGTGTGGTTCTTGCTTTTCTAGTAGTATATTATCTCCTACCAAAATCTATCGGACTTGCACCAGTGTCTTACCTTTCTTTGTATGTCTTGTTATTAACCAGTTCATTTTTGGGGAAAGAACAAGGATGGATTGGTAATCGGCTTCTGGAGGGGAGTGAAGAATTTGAAGAAATCCTACTGTCAAAATCCTATTTAAAGATACATTCTCCGGAACATTTTTATTCATATTTTGCCAATAAAGGTGACGATACGAGTAATCGGCTTCTTTTAATGGTGTTGGAAAATCTGTGTAATTTACATTTATTGAAGAAGGATAGAAAGATACAAGTTGAAGCAATGGCTGATGTTTTAGCTCGGCTTGTTCGGCATCAGTATGAGGAAGGAGTAGGCTATTTTATCCGTTTGAAGTATGTAATTTATAAAATTGGTCTGATGGGAATATGGTTGCAGAACGAGAATTTGATTTATCTATCAAAAACATTTTTAGTAAGTACCATTCAAGAATTGGTATTCGAACAGATTGCAAATGGTATGTCCAGGAAAACAGTATCTAAATTAAGAAGCGATATTTCGGAGTTTATAGATTGTTTGGATTGCCGCATCACTCCTCCGATTGATGGCAGGTTTTTCCAAATGAATAGACCCTATATCTTTTCTATGGATATAGATCAGCAAATTATAAAATTGTATACTGAAAAGTAAAAACAGACTTCTTGTCAACCATAGTTGGACAAGACATGGGGTACAAAAAATGTTTACAAAAGAAAAATTTGAAAAGATTTCCAAGTTTATTTTTACAATACAGCCGCTTTCCATCATATTTTTAGCTGTAAAAGTTGAGTCGTGGTGACAATTTGGGTTACTTGCTTGTCTATTTTTACTAGATTTGCTATATGTTCTCTATTTTATATGCTATTTGTTTCGTAAGAGGAAGGATTCATTTTAAGGGAAAGAATTTTTTTCAAAAGGTGACTTCATGAGAAAAACTCTACGTTTCGTGAAAAACTAGAAACGTAGAGCTTTCTGCTTTTTACCTGACCTAGCTTTTCCATTCTTGTGAAGTAAAAAAAACAACGGTATCAAAAGCCGTTGTTTCTTATTGTGAGTAAATATATGTTTATCTTTACTCATTCTGTGGGTCTGTCATGCCTATTTCCTCTTTCGGTAAATCGCTCGAACACTGATAGTCGCGGCAAGTGCTAGTCCGACAAACGTCAGTCCTAGTCCGCTGAGACTTCCTGTTGATGGCAGTGGAGTCGATTTTTTCTTCTTAGGAGGAGTGGTTGGCTTGTAGGTGTTGGTAATGGTGACATTTCCATTTTCAACTTTTCCTACAGATGCTGTGTATCCATCAACCACTGAAACCTCTTTGACCGTATAGACAATATCTTTCTGGTTTGCTTTCTTGTCAAGTCCTGTCCAAGTATGCGTCCACTTGTTATCAGCAGTCAGGGTTACAGGTTCGCCCAACTTTTCACCGTTGGCATAGAGTTGAACTTGGATAGATCCAGGACGTTTACCGTCTTGATTGTTGTTATCCTTCCAGACCTTGGTAACAGTGAGACTCGTCTGACCAGGTGTGTAACTGTTGGTAATGTTGTGACCATCAATGGTTGTTGTATAGTTATCAACGGCATTCTCAGTTACAGTGTAGATAATTTCCTTCCCGTTAGCGTACTTCGGTAGGTTAGTAAAGGTATAAGTCCAATTCGTATCGGCAGAGACTTTCTGACTTTGAACGACTTCACCGTCTGCCAAGAGGTTTACGGTAATAGATTTCGGACGTTTACCATCTTGGTCGTTGTTATCGTTCCAGGTCTTAGTCCCTGCAACTTCCGTTGTTTCTGGAGTATGGGTGTTGGTGATGGTAGTTCCTTCTACAGATGAGGTATACCCGTTTGGTGTGTTCGCCTCTTCCACAGTGTAGGTAATTTTCTTGCCATTTTTGTATTCAGGTAAGTCTGTGAATGTGTAGTTCCAATCACCGTTGGCATCTGGTTTGATGGTTGTTGTAGAAACTACCTGACCATCTGCCAGAAGGTTGACGATAATAGAAGTTGGGCGTAGACCATCTTGGTTGTCCTTATCTTTCCACACCTTGTTTACCTTGACAGAGGTTGTACTTGGTGTGTAACTGTTTGTGATATTGTAGCCATCCACCTTCATCTCATACCCGTCTACTTTTTCTTCTGAAACAGTATAGACGATTTCTTTTCCGTTAGCGTACTTCGGTAGGTCGGTGAAGGTATACTTCCAGTCGTTTTCAGCAGTGACTTGTTGGCTCTTGATGACCTTACCATCCGCCAAGAGGTTTACGGTGATAGATTTCGGACGTTTACCGTCTTGGTCGTTGTTGTCATTCCAAGTCTTAGTCCCTGCAACTTCTGTTGTTTCTGGAGTATGGGTATTGGTGATATTGGTTCCTTCTACCGTTGTTTCGTATCCCTCTACCTTTTCTTCTGAAACAGTGTAGACGATTTCTTTTCCGTTAGCGTACTTCGGTAGGTTAGTAAAGGTATAGGTCCAATTGTTATCGGCAGAGACTTTCTGACTTTGAACGACCTCACCGTTAGCCAAGAGGTTGACGGTAATAGATTTCGGACGTTTACCGTCTTGGTCATTGTTGTCATTCCAGGTCTTAGCACCTGAAACTTGCGTTGTTTCTGGAGTGTGGGCGTTAGTGATGGTAAAGTTATTGGTTGATGTTTGAGTTACTTTTGAAGTATAGCCATCAATAGCAGTGACTTCTTTGACGGTGTAGACGATGTCCTTTTTGTTTGCTTTCTTGGCAAGTCCTGTCCAGGTTGCTTTCCAGTTGTTCTCTTCAGAAAGGGTTTGGCTCTGTCCAGTGGCAACACCGTCTGCGTAGAGTTCTAGTTTGATTTCCCTGCGCAGTCCGTCTTGGTTGTTGTTGTCTTCCCAAACTTTTGTGGCAGTGACACTTGTTTCTCCCGGTGTGTAGCTGTTAGTGATATTGTAGCCATCATAGGTTGTAGTGTAATCTGCGACTGCTTTTTCACTAATCGTGTAGGTAATGGCAGCTCCATTTTTCTTAGCAGGTAGGTTTGAGAACTTGTAAGCCCAGTTGTCGTCTGCGGTGACGATTTTGCTTGCGACCGGTTGACCGTCTGCCAAGAGGTTTACGGTGATGGATTTTGGACGTTTACCATCTTGGTCGTTGTTATCGTTCCAAGTCTTGGTACCTGCAACTTCTGTTGTTTCTGGAGTATGGGTGTTGGTGATGGTAGTTCCTTCTACCGTTGTTTCGTATCCCTCTACCTTTTCTTCTGAAACGGTGTAAGTGATTTTCTTGCCATTTTTGTATTCAGGCAAGTCTGTGAAGGTGTGGCTCCAATCGCCATCAGCATTTGGTGTGATCGTTTCCGTCTTAACAACTTCACCATCCGCCAAGAGGTTGACGGTAATGGAAGTTGGGCGCAGACCATCTTGGTTGTCCTTATCTTTCCAGACCTTGTTTACCTTGATAGAGGTTGTACTTGGTTTATAGGTGTTGGTAATGGTGACATTTCCATTTTCAACAGTTCCTACAGTAGTGGTGTATCCCTCTACTTTTGAGACTTCTTTGACGGTGTAGACGATGTCTTTTTTGTTTGCCTTCTTAGCAAGTCCTGTCCAAGTATGTGTCCACTTGTTATCAGTGGTCAGGGTTACAGGTTCGCCCAACTTTTCACCGTTGGCATAGAGTTGAACTTGGATAGCTTCAGGACGTTTACCGTCTTGATTGTCCTTGTCATCCCAAGCCTTGGTTACTGTGAGGCTAGTTTGACCAGGTGTGTAACTATTGGTGATATTGTACTTATCGTAGGTTGTGGTGTAGCCTTCAACAGCGTTTTCTGTCACAGTATAGACGATTTCTTTTCCGTTAGCGTACTTCGGTAGGTCGGTGAAAGTATACTCCCAGTTGTTAGCTGCTGTTACCTCTTGGGATTGAACGACTTTGCCATCAGCTAAGAGGTTTACGGTAATGGATTTCGGACGTTTACCGTCTTGGTCGTTGTTGTCGTTCCAAGTCTTAGTACCTGAAACTTGCGTTGTTTCTGGAGTATGGGTGTTGGTGATGTTGGTTCCTTCCACCTTCGTCTCATACCCATCTACCTTCACCTCTTCCACAGTATAGACGATTTCTTTTCCGTTAGCGTATTTCGGTAGGTCGGTGAAAGTATACTCCCAGTTGTTAGCTGCTGTTACCTCTTGGGATTGAACGACTTTGCCATCCGCCAAGAGGTTTACAGTGATAGATTTCGGACGTTTACCGTCTTGGTCGTTGTTATCCACCCAGGTCTTTTTGCCTTCAATGTCAATGTTTGCTTTTTTGTCTGTGATGGTTATGGCTGAATTATCAGCTATTTTCTCTACAGGAGCTGCAATCACATAGCCTGCTGGCGCTTTGGTTTCTGTAAGGATATACTCATCTCTTAGAAGCTTACCAATAATTATTTTCCCCTCCGAGTCGGTTGTAAATGTGCCGATGACTTGACCGGTTGATTTACGGGTAACGGTAAACTCAGCCCCTGCAAGAGCTTCTCCAGCTTCGTTTACTTTTTTGATGGTGATGCTATAGTTATAGCCAGCAGCTGTGCCAGAAGCGCTTTGATATGTATGAGTGTTATTGGCATAAGTTTTTTTAGTTGCTCCAGTATAGTATTCTGCCAAATTGTTAAGCTGTTCTCCGTTGACGAGAGAATAATCAGCTTTTACCCTATACTTAATTACGTATCCTTTGTCAGCAACTGTTCCAAGTTCAACTCTAAAAGAGGTTTTGTCAGGAGAAACCTCAACTTTATACTTACTAGTAACATCAGTGGCCTTTCCTAACGTCCAGTAATTTTGATGATTTTTATACCACTCTCCCTCTTGGATTTCAAAACTACCTTCCACATACTGCAGACCCGGAGACTTAAGTGTATCAATAATGATGGCATTGTGTACAGTTGTTTTGGAAGGTTTGATATTGATTAAATACACTATTTCATCGGTTCTAGAACTAACTCCGTATTTCCAAAAATCAACATCGTCTCTATCACCTTCTGTACCAGTGTAGTTAATTTTCCCGCTACCAATCTTGATGGTGGTATTGTCATTTATTTTTATTTCTGCTGAAATGCTTTTTGCGGCTATTACCACTTTCCTATCTACCACAACATTCATCGAGAGATGTCCTACTATGTCACTATGGTTGTCAACGTAATCTGTGTAGGTCAATGTTAATTTTTTATTTGCAGTATCAATTTTGGCCTTTGCGACTATGTTACCGCCATTAGTAGCATAGACATCAAATTCTTGATCCCGCTGAAAATTTAATTCGTTTGGCAGAGAAATGGTTGTTGTATCGCCTTTACTTGCTTCGCGAGGTACAATAAAATCAAATGAAAAGTTCGTAGAAAGTCCTCCATTAAGTACTTCTGGAGTCAATTCTGTATTTTCAACTTTGATGTCAACAGATTTTGCCGAGGCTGCTTGGACAGAAAAAATCCCGCCAAACAACACCAGCAAGATTAGAAGTAGGTTTCTTAACTTAGTCATTGCGACCCTCCTTTTTTAATCAGTAATTGCTTTTTTTTTTTAGCATTTACGATAAAATTTTACCACTTAAACTACAGGAAGTTAAGAACAATCGGTTGACACTATGTGGACTTGTTTTGGGGTTTTCACCTTTAAAAAACAGCCTACTTATATATTGAGTTGAAGAAAAAGTCCATTTTGGTCAAGACCTTTAATCTCTTTCTTTATAGTCAGCAGCAAAAAACTCCCAGAGACATCGAAATAATAGCGTTTCTAAGAGTTGAAAGATGAACAACACTATTTAGGATTCCTAAAGTTATTACATTTTAAGGGGGTGTCTATGTTCTGCTATATTTGGTTTCTTGGAAAAGGGAGACCATTGAAAAAACTCCATATTCATAAGCCATTTAAGCCTTGAAACATGGAGTTCTTTATTTCAAACTGTTTAATACCTTTTCAAACGTTTCTGATCTAGCTTCTACGCTAATGTTTTCCAGCGTGAGTGGATGGGTCAGACTGAGTTTTTGAGCATGGAGCATGAGACGCGGAGCGGGTACTTTACTATAGAGTGGGTCGCCGAGTAAGGCATGTCCATGGTGAGCTAAGTGGACACGGATTTGGTGGGTTCGACCTGTTTGGAGTCGGCAGCTAATTAGGCTATTTTTACCGATTGTTGTGAGCGGATAGACTCGGGTTAGAGCCTCTTTTCCTCCGTGGTTGTCCACTACTCGCTTTCTGCGGTCGTGGCGGTCTCGTCCAATCTTATCTGTAATGGTCCAGACGTTTTTCTTTATCTGTCCCTGGCAGAGAGCTAGATAGTCTCGGTAGATAAGCTTGTCTTCTAAGAGTCGGTTGAGAATGGGGAGGATAAAAGGGTTTTTGGCAAATAGAATAGCTCCGCTGGTTTCTCTATCTAGCCTATGAACCACATGGCAGGTCTGTCCAACATAGCTAGATACGTGGTTGAGAAGAGCGATTTCATTTGGCTCATTGCCATGGGTTTTCATGCCCTCGGGTTTATTTACGATAATCAGATGTTCATCTTGATAGAGTTCTTCTACTAAATCGCCTTCTCCCATGGGAATCAGCTTTTCAGGATAGTCCTCTTCATCAAAGATTAACTCCAATAAATCTCCTGCTATGACGGAACTTTGCCAGTTAATCAACTCACCATTGATGCGGACATGTTTCTTGGTGCGGAGAAAATGGCGGGTTTTTCGTGGAATAAGAAAATAATCTTCCAAGGCTTCCTTTACTGTGAGGGGAGGAAAGGTTTGGGGAATACGAATAACAATTTTCATCTTATAAGCTAGTGGAGTGCTTTGGCTGCACTTTTTCGTTTGGATTGAGGTAGTTCATAGCATTGTTGACAGCGGTTGGTGCTTCTCCAAAGCCTGTTGCAATCAAGTCGATTTTTCCCTCGTAGTAGCAACAATCACCAATGGCATAGATACCTGGAACAGAAGTTTCTTGTTTGCTGTTGACAAGAATGCGGTGGCGATTGAGTTCTAACCCCCATTCTTTTAGCGTTCCGACAGAAGATTTGAATCCGTAGTTGACAAAAAGGTGATCAAAGGGCAGGGTGAGGCAGTCGTCGCTCTTAACCTTGCTTAGTTCCAATTTGTCTGCTCTGCCATTTTCCCCAGAAAGTCTCTTAGGAATAAATGGAGTGTGAATGGATACGCTGGACTGTTTCAGCTCTTTTACGCTGTGCTCAAGGGCACGGAAGTTGTCGCGACGGTGAACGATATGGGTGGTCTTTGCGATTTTTTCAAAGGCCAAGGACCAATCAACCGCAGAATCTCCGCCTCCCAAGATAACAACGTTCTTGTCAGCATACTGCTGGATGTTGGAAACATGATAGTGGATATTATCAAAGTTATCCGCTTCTTCAATTTCCAGAGGGCGAGGTTTGAAAGCTCCTCCACCCATGGCGATGATGAGGGTTTTAGTCTGGTGGGTGTCCTTGTTGGTTGTCAGGGTGATGACCTCACCAGATTCTATGGCTGTCAGGGTTTCGTTGAGACAAATAGTCGTATCAAAAGGAGCCAACTGTATCAACAAGTTATCTATTAGCTCTTGTCCCGTCAAGTTTGGAAAAGCAGGAATATCTAAAATCGTTTTTTCTGGATAAAGAATGGCCGGTTGACCGCCTAGTTGTGGTAGAGAGTCAATGATTTTGACCTTGGCTTGACGAAGATGGGCATAAAAGGCGGCAAAGAGACCGACAGGTCCTCCACCGATAATGGTGATATCGTAGATGTGTGTCATGAAATGTCCTCTTAAACTGTTTGAAAATCAAAGCGTTTCTCTTCTGGTCTTTGGCAACTTGTCTAGGGAACGACCTTCTTCGTTAGTAGATTTGGCTTGTTGGCTTCGGATTTTCATGGGTTATTATTTGTCAGAATGACCCTATTCTACCATATTTTTCAAAAATTTTCTGTGTGATAGATAGGTTCTGGTGTTTTTTTCTGCTAGCTTTTGGGAAATATTGTATAATGGTACAAAATCTAGAAAGAGGTGTTTTATGGACGATTTACAGCACCAACCGATTGATGTTCCAGAAGATTTTCATTCCGAATATGAAGATAGACCTAGTCGCAGAGGTAGTCGGGGGAAGCTTAATCAAACGAAGAAAAAATCCCGCATCCCAACACCGATTCGCAAGTTTTGGCGTCGTTATCAGTTGACTAAGATTTTCCTTATTTTTATGGGAGTTGCAGTTTTGGTAGTAGGTGGTTATCTCTTTTTCTTGGCTAAGACTGCTAATGTTGGCGATTTGCAGCAAGCTTTGAAGGCGACAACAGTTATCTATGATAAAGATGGATCTGAAGCAGGGACCCTTTCCGGTCAAAAGGGAACTTATGTGGAGCTAGATGCTATTTCTGATAATCTCAAAAATGCAGTTATTGCGACAGAAGATCGGACCTTCTATGAAAATTCCGGCATTAACTATAAGCGAACTATTTTAGCCTTTTTGACTCTAGGAAAATCAGGAGGAGGCTCGACCATTACCCAGCAATTAGCTAAGAATGCCTTTTTAACTCAAGATCAAAATATTAGCAGGAAAGCCAGAGAATTTTTCTTAGCACTTGAAATCAATAAGAAATACAGCAAGCAAGAGATTTTAACCATGTATCTCAACAATGCTTATTTTGGTAATGGGGTTTGGGGGGTAGAAGATGCTAGTCGGAAATATTTTGGGACTTCTGCCAAAGACCTGACACTTGAACAATCAGCAGTAATTGCTGGTATGCTCAAGGGACCAGAATTTTATAACCCTTATTATTCCTTGGAAAATGCTAAAAATCGTAGAGATACAGTCTTACAAAATATGGTTCACGCAGGCTATATTGATCAGGCAACAGCAGATGCGGGTTTTCAAGTTGACTTGGCCGGTCAGCTAGCAGATACTTATACGGGTAAACAGAATAACTATTCTTATCCATCCTATTTTGATGCGGTTATCGCAGAAGCAATTGAGCGTTATGGCCTGAAAGAATCTGACATTATCAACAACGGTTACCGTATTTATACTGAGATGGATCAAAACTCTCAGGCTAGCATGCAGGTCATCTTCAATGATGAGACTAAGTTTCCAACTTCTAATTTTGATGGTAGTCATGCTCAAGCAGCTAGTGTGGCGCTTGACCCAACTACCGGAGGTGTTCGGGGGTTGGTTGGTCGTGTTAATAGTTCAAAGAATGCAGCATTTCGAACCTTTAACTTTGCGACCCAAGCCAAGCGTAGCCCAGGTTCGACCATCAAACCTCTCGTTGCCTACGCTCCTGCGGTTGCAGCTGGTTGGTCGATTGACAAGCCTTTAGACAACCATACAGAAAATTATGGAGGCTATACTTTACATAATTACGATCGTTCTACCTCAGACTCCGTCCCGATGTATCAAGCCTTAGCACAGTCTTATAATTTACCGGTAGCCTATATTGTCAATACGCTGGGAGTTAATAAGGCCTTTGAATACGGTCAAAAGTTTGGACTTAATATGGACAATGTGGAGAAGGTTCTAGGAGTATCTATTGGTTCTGGCGTGGAAACCAACCCGTTACAAATGGCTCAGGCCTATGCCACTTTTGCCAATAAGGGAGTTATGAAAGATGCTCACTTGATTACTCGTATTGAAACAGCTAGTGGAAAGGTGTTGGCTCAGCACCGCGAGACGAGTACCAAGGTTATTGAACGGTCTGTAGCAGATAAGATGACGTCCATGATGTTAGGAACTTATACGAACGGTACGGGTGTAACAGCAGATGCGGCCAATTACTATATTGCTGGAAAGACAGGGACGACAGAAACCAGCTTCGATGTGAATCTGGTTAATGATCAATGGCATATCGCCTATACACCAGATTTGGTCATTAGTCAATGGGTTGGTTTTGAGAAGACGGATGAGAATCACTACATTGATAGTGCAAGTTATTGGAAGGCACCGTCAGTGTTTAGAACAGTGGCTAATGCTATCCTTCCCCATACTGCTGGGACAAAATTTGATGTAGAGAATGCCTATGCAAAAAATGGGATTGTAAAAGTGGCAGAAGATGAAACTCCTCAATCAGAAACGACTGCCAACCAAGATCAAAATCAGGCGCAAGAGATTTCTGAACAGGCAAAAAATTTAATTGAACAGACTAAGAAAAGCTTGGTAGAGGCTCGCATTCCAGAACGTGCAAAAAATTTATGGGATAACCTAACAACTTGGTTTGAGGGAGTTGTCAAATCCATAAAAACATGGTAAAATGATACGGATGGAGGCTTTATGGCACTTAAAAAAGCAAGCTTAGCCTGTACAGTTTGCGGTTCTCGAAACTATTCAATCAGCCTTTCGAGCAATCCCAAGCCAACACGGTTAGAAGTAAATAAATATTGTAAACACTGTGGGCAGTACACTGTTCACAAAGAAACCAGATAGGAGTCGCGCGTGAAGTTTATCAAAGATATGATTCGTATTTTGAAAGATACCTCTTGGCCAACTCGTAAGCAGAGCTGGAAGGACTTTGTATCCGTTGTAGAATACACAGCCTTCTTTGTAGCAGTTATTTATCTCTTTGACTTGATTTTGTCACGAGGAATTCTCAGTTTGATTCATCTTTTCTAGAAAATACTTGCCATTTGTAAAATGGAAGTGATATAATAAAGAAAAGCGAAAGCCTTCGGGCTTTTTTTAGCGTCTTCAAATTACACTCAATGTTGATTAACTTTATATGGTTGATCAGCAGAAGGTATTGGGTTCTAAAAGAAAGGAAATGGCTATGTACGATAGTTTTGATAAGGGATGGTTTGTCTTGCAAACTTATTCAGGATATGAAAATAAGGTCAAGGAAAACCTACTCCAACGCGCTCACACTTACAATATGTTGGAAAATATTCTTCGTGTAGAAATCCCAACTCAGACCGTCCAGGTTGAGAAAAATGGTGAAATCAAAGAGGTAGAGGAAAATCGTTTCCCAGGGTATGTTTTGGTGGAGATGGTCATGACGGATGAAGCATGGTTTGTTGTACGGAATACACCAAATGTTACTGGTTTCGTTGGTTCACACGGGAACCGTTCAAAACCAACTCCATTATTAGAAGAGGAAATCCGTCAAATCTTGGTATCAATGGGACAAACAGTCCAAGGGGTTGATATAGATGTAAAAGTTGGCGATACTGTTCGAATCATTGATGGAGCCTTCACCGACTACACAGGTAAAATTACAGAAATTGATAACAATAAAGTTAAGATGGTTATCTCTATGTTTGGTAATGATACTATTGCGGAAGTCAATCTGAGTCAGATTGCGGAACTGTAAAAAAAGAAACTCAGGCTGCTAGGCTTGAGTTTTTGTAATGACCGGTTCTGAATGAAAAGCAAAGAAGCTCGCTTTTTGCCACCAACTTTACCACAATTAACCAACTTTAACCGAATGAGAAAATCAAAAAAGCCCGCAAAATCGGACTTTTCAATCGGTTAATTCCTGACAAGTCAGGTATTGAAAGGCGGTAGACGGATTTGAACCGACGATCAAGCTTTTGCAGAGCCATGCCTTACCACTTGGCTATACCGCCATAACAAAGAATATTGTATCGAAAAAAAACGCATTCGTCAAGAGGGAATTTGCTTGTCAAATGAGAAAAAATTTGGTATCATGATAGAGTTGCTGTAGCAACAAATACTCATCTCGGATCCATTGTGGTTCTGTTGCCGAAAGGTTGGGCTGCAAGCTGAAGTTCGGGAGAGGAAAAAACAAAAAGGAGAAAATACTCATGGCAGTAATTTCAATGAAACAACTTCTTGAGGCTGGTGTGCACTTCGGTCACCAAACTCGTCGCTGGAACCCTAAGATGGCTAAGTACATCTTTACAGAGCGTAACGGTATCCACGTTATTGACTTGCAACAAACTGTAAAATTGGCTGATCAAGCTTACGATTTCATCCGTGATGCCGCAGCAAACGAAGCAGTTATCCTGTTTGTAGGTACTAAAAAACAAGCTGCTGAAGCTGTTAAAGACGAAGCTATCCGTGCTGGTCAATACTTCATCAACCACCGTTGGTTGGGTGGAACTCTTACAAACTGGGGTACAATCCAAAAACGTATCGCTCGTTTGAAAGAAATCAACCGTATGGAAGAAGATGGTACTTTTGATGTGCTTCCTAAGAAAGAAGTAGCATTGTTGAACAAACAACGTGCTCGTCTTGAAAAATTCTTGGGTGGTATCGCTGATATGCCACGTATTCCAGACGTGATGTTCGTTGTTGCCCCACACAAAGAGCAAATCGCTGTTAAAGAAGCCAAAAAATTGGGTATTCCAGTTGTAGCGATGGTTGACACAAATACTGACCCAGATGACATTGATGTTATCATTCCAGCGAACGATGATGCTATCCGTGCTGTTAAATTGATCACAGCGAAAATGGCTGATGCTATCATTGAAGGCAACCAAGGTGAAGACAGTGTAGCAGCGGTTGAAGCTGAATTGGCAGCTGAACCAGCATCTACAGAGTCAATCGAAGAATTGGTTGAAGTAGTTGAAGGCAAATAAGTAACGAAGGCGTTTGAAAATCTGTATGGAAATAGGAAACTGACGCAATATGCTTGCATACAAGGAAGTTTATCTTTTTCACTAAGATTTTAGCCTGAGTACAATTAAATAACTAAGAGCGTTTAAGAAGACGACTGAATTTTAGGGACTTGGCAGCAAATTCTGATTTGCTGAACAAATCGTCTAAATTTTAAAGTCTTTCGCTCGAGTACAATTTAGCTTACAAACTGATAAACAAACCTAGAAGGGCAGGGCTGAGCCCGGTCCTTCTATTTTTCAAAAAAACAAACAAGGAGAATAGACATGGCAGAAATTACAGCAGCTCTCGTTAAAGAATTGCGTGAAAAATCAGGTGCTGGCGTTATGGATGCAAAAAAAGCATTGGTTGAAACGGAAGGTGATATCGAAAAAGCGATTGAATTGCTTCGTGAAAAAGGTATGGCTAAGGCTGCTAAAAAAGCTGATCGCGTAGCGGCTGAAGGATTGACTGGTGTTTATGTTGATGGTAACGTAGCAGCAGTTGTTGAAGTGAATGCTGAGACAGACTTTGTTGCGAAAAACGCTCAATTCGTTGAGTTGGTGAACACTACTGCTAAAGTTATTGCAGAAGGTAAGCCAGCAGATAACGAAGCAGCTCTTAAATTGACAATGCCTTCAGGTGAAACCCTTGAAGAAGCATACGTAAATGCAACTGCAACAATCGGTGAGAAAATCTCATTCCGTCGCTTTGCTTTGGTAGAAAAAACAGATGCACAGGCATTTGGTGCTTACCAACACAATGGCGGTCGTATCGGTGTTGTCTCAGTTATTGAAGGTGGCGATGAGACTCTTGCAAAACAAATTTCAATGCATATCGCTGCTATGAAACCAACTGTTCTTTCTTACACAGAATTGGATGAGCAATTTGTTAAAGATGAGTTGGCACAAATCAACCATAAAATTGAGCAAGACAACGAAAGCCGTGCAATGGTTGATAAACCAGCCTTGCCATTGTTAAAATATGGTTCAAAAGCTCAATTGACTGACGAAGTGATTGCAGCAGCTGAGGAAGCAATCAAAGCGGAATTAGCAGCAGAAGGTAAACCAGAAAAAATCTGGGACAAAATCATCCCAGGGAAAATGGACCGCTTTATGCTTGATAACACTCAAGTTGACCAAGCTTATACTCTTCTTGCACAAGTTTACATCATGGATGACAGCAAGACAGTTGAAGCTTACTTGAATTCAGTAAATGCTTCTGTAGTAGAGTTTGCTCGTTTTGAAGTAGGTGAAGGTATTGAAAAAGCTTCAAATGACTTTGAAGCAGAAGTTGCAGCAACGATGGCAGCAGCTCTTGGTAAATAATTAGATAACGAAGAACTTCCGAAAGGGAGTTCTTTTTTGTAAAATCGGTCCTAGGGCGGATGTCGGATATGCCTGGTTAGGTTATACTGATATCAATCCTAAATATTTTTCATAATCTCCTTAAAAAGCACCGGCCTTGTGGTCGGTGCTTTTTGTTAGATTTCTAAAATATAAGTATCCCAGCTAGACTTGTTTGGATGTCGAAATTGGTTAGCCAAGCGCATGGCGATAGGATCGCAGTCATCAGCCTCAAAGCTAATTTGCTCATACTGTTCAAATAGTTGGCAAATAACTGCTTGGATGAAGGAACCAAAGCTTTGTTCATCTTTTCCGCATACGTAGGCAATTTCATCGGTATCTATGAAGGCACAATTTTTTGAATCTGTATAAACCAGATCAGGTAAGCCTTTTTCAAATTCTTCTTGACTGGCAGTCCAAGGATTGATGTCTTGGTGGACTGTTTGATAGTGGTCAAAAATTTGCTGACAGGCTATTTGATAAGGTGCGGTGCCTTTGCGGACTATGCTTAAGTTGGAAGTGCCTGTCTGACTGAGATAGTCTTGTTTGGTCACTTCGAACTCATAACATTTCCGCTTGCAGACAAAGCCAGCTGCGGTAAGGAAATGGATTCTTTCCTGCTCTGCAGAGGAGAGCATAACTTGAAGAGGTTTTCCGCCTAAGGAAGTCTGTAGGGACTGGAAGAGCTGCTTTGCTATGGTGCAATCGAAATCAACCAAATCTAGTCGCAGATAGATATTGGTCTGGTGGTAGGGATTTTGGTAGCTGTGAATCTTGCCGAGTGGTCTTCCTTGATAAGAGATGTGGAAGGTGTTGGCTTGGTAGGAAATGTCTAGCATTAGTCTTGAATAAAAGCCGCAATTTCTTCTTCCGTCATGCTGGAGTCGCAGCGGACTTGGACGCCGTTTGCTTTTGCGACGAGAAGGCCTGGGACGGTAGGAACTTGGTAGTGGTCGCGAAGGGTCTGGAGTTCTGGACTGATTTGGCTGGAGTCGAGGAAGTGAACGGTCACTTGCTTGTCTTGGGCTACCTTATGAAGCTTTGGTGCGAAGCGGTTGCAGTAAGGACAGGTTGCTCGTCCGATGAAGAGGATAGCTCCCTCTTTGGCAGTTAGGAGGCTTTGTGCTTGCTCCACAGTCACACTTGTAAAATCTTGGATATAGTCTTGAAAGTTCATTGTTTTCTCCTTTTTCTTTTTATTATAGAAAAATTGGAGAAAGATTTCAAAATTCTGCTACGCTAGTTGCTAGGCTTTTGCTTTCAAAATTCGTCATTTTAAGGTATAATGGTCAAAGAAAGTCAAAGAAAGAGGCGATTCGATGGTGATGAAAAATACATCAGATTATATTGAAGAGCATATCAAGGCAATTTTGGAACAGGTCAGTGTAGCTGAGTTGCGTCGAAGTGAATTGGCTAGTCGGTTTGAGGTAGTTCCTAGCCAGATTAACTATGTGATTAAGACACGTTTTACAGCCAGTCGAGGTTATATTGTTGAGAGTAAGCGTGGAGGTGGTGGCTATATCCGTATTGGCCGGATTACATTTTCAGATAAGCATGAATTAGTGCATGATTTGTTAAAAAATATGGGAAGCCAATTGTCTGCTACGGTTTATGCGGACATCTTACAGCTCTTGTTTGATGAAAAATTGATGACGGAACGCGAAGGCAATTTATTCTTAGCTGCTGGAACTGATGAGGTTCTGGGCAAGGAAGCAGATAGTATTCGAGCACGAATGATGCGCCAGATTTTACGGCGTTTAGATAGGAAAGAGGATTAAGATTTATGAAGACTTCAATTGGTTTGCGACAGGCGCTGGAAGATGCACAGTTGGTAGCCCATCGTTATGCTTGTGATTATTTGGAAACTTGGCATCTACTCTTGTCTTTCGTGTTTAATCATAATACGGTGGCAGGAGCTGTTCTAGCAGAGTATCCAGTTTCTGTTTCAGACTATGAACATGCTACTTTTGTAGTGACAGGTAAGGTGTACCGTGAGGAGTTGAAGCCTCTTCGCATTTTACCATTGTCTAAGCGTTTGGATGAAACAACTAGTTTGGCTAAGAAGATTGCCGAAGTGCTCAAGGCCAAACAGTTTGGTACGGAACATCTTTTTATGGCCATGCTATTGGACAAGCGTTCCACAGCTAGTCAGATTTTAGATAAGGTTGGCTTTCATTTTGAGGACTCAGATGATAAGATTCGCTTTCTGGATTTACGTAAAAATTTAGAAGCTCGTGCAGGATTCTCCAAGGAAGATTTAAAAGCCATCCGTAGTGTTATGAAGGGGAGAAAGGCTAGACCAGCTAATGTGGGGCAAATGATGGGAATGCCTCCTACTCCTCAAAGTGGTGGTCTTGAGGACTATACTCGGGATTTGACAGCTTTGGCTCGTGATGGCAAGATAGAGCCTGTCATCGGTCGGGATGCGGAACTTTCTCGAATGATTCAAATCCTGTCTCGTAAAACGAAGAATAACCCTGTCTTGGTTGGGGAGGCTGGTGTAGGAAAAACAGCTCTTGCTCTTGGTCTTGCTCAACGTGTAGCAGATGGTGACGTGCCTACTAGTCTGCTTGATATGCGCGTCTTGGAGTTGGATTTGATGAGTGTCATCGCAGGGACTCGTTTCCGTGGTGACTTTGAGGAACGGATGAACAATATCGTCAATGATATTGAAGAAGATGGAAAAGTCATCCTTTTTATTGACGAATTGCATACGATTATGGGGTCTGGTTCGGGAATTGATTCGACGCTGGATGCGGCAAATATCCTTAAACCTGCTCTCGCTCGTGGGACTCTCCGGACAGTGGGAGCTACAACGCAGGGCGAGTATCAGAAGCATATTGAAAAGGATGCTGCCTTGGTTCGACGTTTTGCTAAGGTGACGATTGAGGAGCCAACAGTGGAAGATAGCATTGCTATTTTGACAGGATTGAAAGGAACCTTTGAGAAATACCATAAGGTCCGCATTGGGGAGGATACTGTTCGGGTTGCAGTATCTTATGCAAAACGCTATTTAACCAGTAAAAATTTGCCAGATTCTGCGATTGATTTGTTGGATGAAGCTAGTGCGACGGTTCAAAATCGTATCAAGGGACAGTCTACAGAAACAGGCTTAACCAGTTTGGATAAGGCTTTGATGGCAAGAAAATATAAGACCGTCAGCAAACTTTTACTCAAAATGAGGGAAGAAGATGAAACTAGTGAGGTTTATGACCTAGAAGTGACTGAAGAAGATATTTTGGAAACGCTCAGTCGCCTGTCAGGTATTCCAGTAGCTAAACTTAGTCAGTCAGAGACTAAGAAGTACTTGAGCCTTGAAGAGGAATTACATAAGCGTGTGATTGGACAAGATGCTGCTATTTCAGCAGTTAGCAGAGCTATTCGTCGCAATCAGTCGGGCATTCGTACGGGTCGTCGTCCAATTGGTTCTTTTATGTTCTTGGGACCAACAGGAGTTGGTAAGACAGAATTGGCTAAGGCCTTGGCTCAAGTACTTTTTGATGATGAGTCAGCCCTTATTCGGTTTGATATGTCCGAATACATGGAGAAATTCGCCGCTAGTCGCTTGAATGGAGCGCCACCAGGATATGTGGGTTATGAGGAAGGTGGCGAATTGACTGAGAAGGTTCGCAATAAGCCTTATTCTGTCTTGCTTTTTGATGAAGTAGAAAAAGCTCATCCTGATATTTTCAATGTTCTTTTGCAGGTATTGGATGACGGTGTCTTGACCGATAGCAAGGGACGCAAGGTTGACTTCTCCAATACCATCATTATCATGACTTCCAACCTTGGGGCAACAGCCTTGCGTGATGACAAGACAGTTGGTTTTGGAGCGCTTGATTTGTCGCGTAGCCATGAACATGTGGAAAAACGAATCTTTGAAGAACTCAAAAAAGCCTACCGTCCAGAATTTATCAACCGTATCGATGAAAAGGTCGTCTTCCATAGCCTGACAGAAAGTCATATGCAAGATGTTGTCAAGGTTATGGTACAGCCATTGATTGCTGTGGTAGCAGATAAAGGGATTAGGCTCAAGCTTCAACCATCAGCGCTTAAACTGCTTGCCAAAGAAGGATATGATCCGGAAATGGGAGCTCGTCCACTCCGTCGCTTACTACAAACCAAATTGGAAGATCCCTTGGCGGAGATGCTACTTCGTGGAGAGCTACCTACTGGTTTAACCTTGAAGGTTGGAGTTAAGGGAGCTCAGATTAGGTTTGATATTGTGAATTAAGTAAGCTGTGCTATAAGATAGATAAGGAATGGCGCAGGGATTGGGCTTGAACATCTAGCAGGCTCTCGAACAAAACTTAGATTTGGTAGTTTGGGAAGTTCGTATTCCAATTTTGAAGTCTGAAATATTCATTCCTATACTAATGAGTATGGTTTTCAGATAGTGGAATGTTTCAGTCCTGCTTATCAAGTGAGGGAGGTCCCTAATTTTCCAGATATGGAATGATTTTCCGTGCTGAAAAGTGAGTGTGACAAAAAGGTGAGAATCAACTTGCCTTTTTCTCGGTTATATATGAACATAGAAGATAAAAGGTGAGGTATGCAGAAATCAGTTGCGGTTGTTTTTGGGACATTTGCACCTATGCATAAGGGACATTTAGATCTGATTGAGCGAGCAAAGGTCGCTTGCGGTCGAGTGTATGTAGTGGTTTCGGGCTACGAGGGGGATCGTGGGGATAGGATTGGTATGAGTCTATCACAGCGATTGAACTGTATCCAGATACAATTTGAAGCTGATAGTCGAGTAACGGTTTGTGCCTTGGATGAAACGGACTTGCCCCCCTACCCACATGGTTGGAAACAATGGCTGAATCGATTGTTGAACTTGCTTGAATTGACAAGTATGGAACAACCTATTTTTTATGTTTCTGAGGAAGAATATGCCCAAGAGCTAGAAAATAGGGGGTATCAAGCTGCTTGTAGTCCGAGGAAGTTCGGGATTTCTGCTACTATGATTCGGGAAAATCCCAAAAAATATCTGGAGCAAATAGCTCCTGCATTTCGTTCCTTTTTTAGAGAGAAGCAAGGAACTTGAAAAATTAGTTTCTGGCATATAAAAATGGATATCCCCCATTGAGGGAAGCTATTTTTATCTTTAGGAATTGTCTTGTTCTAAAAAATGAAAAAACACAGGAGAAATCGGATTCTTGAAGTAGACCAAGCCAATTTCTTCGGTGTTTTTTATTGGTTACATTCTTTGAGAAATACTCAGACTTCGTTGGCTTGGATTGATGAACTTGCGTTTATCTATACTCCTAAGGCCTGATCTGAGTTTGATTTTCATTGAGTATTCGTTTTGTATAGGTTTCTAGTTTCTATTCTTTTTTGTATTTTTTATGATAAGCTAATCTAGCTTGGTTGAAGAGCTCTTGGACTTGCTCAATGGACTCTGCTCGTGCAACAGCGGCACGGATTTTTGCAGCACCGGCAGATCCACGGAGATAATGGGGAGCTAGTCCACGAAATTCCCGGACGGCAATGGATTCGCCTTTGAGCTTGGTCAAGCGGCTTAAGTGTTCGAAAGCAACATCAAGCTTATCTTCAAAAGAGAGGTCTGGTAAAACTTGTCCTGTTTCGAGATAATGATTGATTTGGTTAAAGATATAGGGATTGCCCATGGCGGTTCGTCCAACCATGATGGCATCGGCCCCGATTTCTTCGATACGCTGACGAGCATCCTGAACACTACGAATATCACCGTTTGCGATAAATGGAATACTAGTCAGGCTAGCAGCTACTTTGGCTAATGTTTCCAAATCAACGGTTCCTGTGTACATTTGCTCGCGAGTCCGACCGTGCATGGCAAGTGCTGACACACCAGCACTTTCTGCTGCCAAGGCATTTTCAACTGCTAGGTCTGGATTGTTCCAACCTGTTCGCATCTTGACTGTCAAAGGAATGTCTAAGACGGAGGTTACCTCCTTGATAATATGGTAAATCTTGTCTGGGTCTTTGAGCCATTTGGCTCCGGCTTCGTTTTTGACAACCTTATTAACAGGGCATCCCATATTGATGTCTACGATGTTGGCCTTGGTATTGGTTTGAATGAAATCCGCAGCACGCTTGAGTCCTTCAGCGTCGCCACCGAAAAGTTGGATGGACATGGGGTATTCGTTGTCGTCAATATGAAGCATATGAAGGGTCTTTTCGTTGTTATAAAGGAGCCCTTTTTCGGAAATCATCTCCATGACAACCAAGCCAGCTCCCATTTCCTTGGCGATGGTACGGAAAGCGGAGTTTGTCACACCTGCCATCGGAGCTAGTACACAACGATTGGGGATTTCAACATCGCCAATCATGAAAGAAGTATTAAGGTTAGCCATTGATGAGTTCCTCCAAATCTTGTTCGTCAAAGTGATAATGAATCTGGCAGAATTGGCAGGTAATATCTACCCCCTTGTCTTCTTCTTTCATTTCTTGCAGGTCGGATTTCGGTAGACTAGCTAGAGCATCAAGAAAGCGGTCTTTTGAACAATCGCAGACAAAGCCAATTTCTTCTTCTGATAGACGTTTGAAGTCATCATCTCCGTAAATGGCAGACAATAGGGCTTCAATGTGGTTTTCAGAAGCTAACAAGCCTGAGATGGCAGGCATTTCTTGGATACGTTTTTCAAATTGAGCAATCTCTTCTTCTGTTGCTCCTGGTAGAACTTGAAGTAAGAAACCACCAGCAACCTTGACCTTATCTTCTTCGTCTAGCAGGACATTGAGTCCCACCGCCGAAGGTGTCTGTTGGCTGTCAGTCAGGAAGTAAGCAAAATCTTCACCGATTTCACCCGAAATTAGAGGTGTCATTGAATTGTATGGGTGGCCGGTTCCATAGTCGGTGATAACCAGAAACTGCCCGTTGCCTACTAGAGGACCAACAATCACTTCACCTGTTGCGGTCCGTTTATAATCCAAGTCAGGATTTTGTATATAGCCTTTGACCTGTCCTTGGGTATTGGCTACTGAGATAATCGCTCCCATTGCACCGCTAGCTAAAACTTTTAGAGTGATTTTGGTATTGCCTTTTTCATTGGCTGCCAAAATCTGATTGGCAATCAGAGTCCGACCAAGTGCTACGGTTGATGAAGCCATGGTATCATGTCTTTCCTGAGCCGTCTTTACGGTTTGTGTGCTATCGAGTACGTAGGCCCGAAAATGGCCACTGTTTGATAATGTTTTAATAAGTTTATCCATAGGGATTATTATAGCATAAGTCGGGGTAGAGGAGGTAGAAAAATGAGCTTGGAAAAATCCAATCTCATTATTTACTGTTCGTATCGCGCTTTTGGCACAGTGAATGGCTTTTACAATTTAGTAGACTGTTAAGTTGGAGAGATGTATGAGGAAAACCTTCATAATTTGTGCTTTCTACTTCAAAAGTTACCGTATAAAAATGGAGCGAATTTTGTTCGCTCCATTTCTAATCATCGAAAGGTTTTCTAATCTCTTGAAGTTATGTGAGAGTAAGAGTTGAAAGGGTCTAGGAGTAGACCGTTTTAGCTCGACAACTAAAATAGAAAGACTAGTTGGCGAACTTTTTCTATCTGCCGAGTTATTTCTTGCTCCCAACAATACTTAGGGGTCTTTCCGACTGTTGGTGAAGGCAAGGCTCAAGGTCAAAAGACCGAGGGAAATCAGAATAAAGCTAGTTTGCTGTCCGGTTCGTGGAAGAACTTTCTTTTGAGTGGCTTTTTTGTCTGTTCTTATTGTAGTAGGGTTAGTGATTTGCTTATTGGATTTATTGGTATCCTTATCTTTAATACCGACATTTGTGTTATCCGTATTAGGTTTAGAATTTTTGGTATTTTCACCTGTATGATTGTTGTCCGGTGCTGGATTAGCTGGTTTTTGGGCTTTTGTAAGATCAAGCTGGACTAATAGCGGGTCATGGTCAGAAGCTCTGCCATGTTCTTCCATAAAGGCAGAATTAACGTGGACCATATCAAAAGCGTAACGGTTCAATAAGTTTGTAGAAACCAGTATATTATCCAGCGATTGGTTGTTGCCATTGTAGAAGTAGGAGAAGCGATCTGCTGCATCATGACGACTCACGAGGTTAGCCATACCACCAGTTTCTATAATTTCAACTGTTTTGCTAAATTCATAATCGTTAAAATCGCCTAACATAACAATATTGGCATTTGGATTTTGAGCCAGACCTGTTTTTGTGAAATCAGCGAGTAACTGTGATAAAATATGGCGTTTTGCTTCGGAAGCAAAGGAAACAGGTTGAACTTTTCCGTAGAGACCGTTGTCTCCCCGTTTTGAATTGAGATGGTTGGCAAGAACGATTACCTTTTCTCCTTTGAAGATAAATTCAGCAGCTAGAGTTTTGCGAACAGCAGTCCAAGCAGGATTTGTTGGAGCAATTCGACCCAGGCTGAGGTTGAGTTCTCCATTTTCCCAAGCTACAGCCTGGGTTGCAGTACCGATAGGTTTATCAGAGAGGCTGACGCGGTTTGGATTGTAGAGGAAACCAACACGAATATTTCCACCTTCTTGTCCACCGTCTTTGTTATTTTCGGGAGCAATATCAGCGTAAGTATAATCAGGTCCTCCGATGGCTTTGATAGCAGCGATTAGGCGAGCGGCACTTTGACTTGCATCGGTTGTTCCGTCATTGGTCGCACCGTTGTTGTCCTGTACCTCAATCAGACCGATAATATCTGGAGAATGGAGATCGGAAACAAAAGACTTAGCAATGCGTTGAACTTTAGCATCTGAGGTAGACTTGCTATTGGCAGAGAAGTTTTCGATGTTGTAAGAAGCGATGGTTAGTTTGTCTTCGCTTGAGACAATGTGGGTTATTTCAGGTTTTGTAGGTCCTTCGTGCAGAGCAGGTAAGGTACTATCATCCACATACACCTTGTAGTTGGTGTAGGAATAAGTGACAGGTCCTACAATACGACCAGTGAAGTAATCTCCTGATTTGATGATCTGTTTTCCATTTTTTAGAAGAAGCGGGATGATATTGGTATTATTACCATCAGGGCGTAAATTAACACCGCCAACGTTGTTTAAAATAAATGGACTGTTGGCAGGAGTAACATAGATTTCCTTGTGTTTCATAGGTCCAAGGATCTTGGCATCGTCTACTGCTACAACCATTCCCTCAAGAGATTCCCAAAAGTCAAGTGCATCTTGTTCAGGATCGAATTGAGCAAAGCCATCGTTGTCAATAATATCTGCTGGAATGTTTCTATCCTTACCGATTACTACCGGCGCCGGAACCGGTGCATTCCCATCAACAGTGACTTTATTTGCACGGATTTGGGTGATGGTCAAATCCGTTTTATCACGTTCGGCATAGCCTTTTCCTAGGTATTCCTCAACCCTACCCGTGATTGTCAATACGTCTCCAACCTTAACTTGGGTCTTCAATTTATCAGTAAAGATATTGATTCCATCAGATGTCTTTGGATCTCCATCTGGTGTAATGTCTTGAACGTAGAAGTTATTGGCAGAAGCAACGTAGGTCACTACAACGTTTTTAATAGTAACTGATTTATTGATGAAGGGAGATTGGTGGCTGGCGCCTTGAATCTGACCTACAGTCACACTTTCAGTTTTGCTAGGTTCTGTTTCAGTCGGTGCTTTTTTGAGTACTTCAAAATGTGTAAGGTCAAATGGTTTGAGTTGCACCTTGCCATCATACGTGGAGAGAATAGCGGTTAGATTGATTTTATCGCCCTTGCCAACATGATTTAAAAGCTCGGCACTCTTAATCCCAGTTCGGCTATCCAAACGCACTTCAACAGACTGCCCTTGCGAATCTGCAACGGTAAAGGTTGAATTTTGGTAGCTGTCACTTTGTATATCACCGACTGTTACATTTTTTAGAGCAACCAATGTTGCTTGCTGATTGGTTGATAATTGAGCGATACTTGTTTCCGCAGTGGGAGTATTGATGGCTTCAGATATTTTTTTGTGCTGGCTAACTTTAGTTAATTGAAGTTCACCGTGGAATCCACCGAGAGTTCCTGTCAACTGGACTGTATCGCCTAGTTGATAGCCTAAGGCAGAACCAGGATAGACGTAGATTCCAGCTCCATCAGCTCCCTGAAGATAGAAACCATTGCCGCCCCAACCGTTGACTCGACTGATGATTTTACCAGAGACGGTGTATGCTGTCCCTTGCTTTCCTGAACGAACTGTAGTAAGCGGAGTAGAAGCTAGACTACTTGCTTCTTCTGGTAACCCTTTGTCAGCTACTGGTTGAATAGTTGCTGAAGAATTGTCAACGATTTCAATGCTTGTAGCTGGCTTAATCCCAGCTCGTTTCATATAGGTGTCGCTAGTTCCTGTGATACGGACCAGTTTTCCAATCAATTCTGGATGATCAACGAGGTTGAATTGGGAACGCAGCGGCTCTTTTAATTGAACAGGAATGGTATTAGAAGCGGCTGTGTCCATACTAGCTCCGAGAGCAAGATTGGTCTTATTACTTGAATCAAAAGCTGTTCCACTACTGTTGAGTGGAGCAATAAGATAACCTTGTACAGTCACTTCTGACTTTGTAGTGGCAAGCGTTGGATAGTTTTCTATCGCTACCTCAGTGGCATGGACAGAGGCTATGGTTGAGGAAGTTAAGCTGAATAATAATCCAGCCGTCACCACTATAGAACCGACAGTAGAGAAGAGAGAGCGTTTTCTAATCTTCATACTAAAACTCCTTTTATCTGAATGATGCTGTAGAAACATCTGTAGTTCTGATATATATAGTTTAACAAAAAATAAGTCATTTTGGATATGTTTTTTTAGATAAAATCCGTATTTTTTGAAAATAAATAAAAAAATATAAAGAAAATAGTTGAAATTGGAGTGAAAAACGAATGAAAAACAAATAAGGATGGGAAAACATCTCATAAAAAATAGAAAAGCACCGAGATAGTAGAAAAGTATCTCGATGCAAAGACATCATAGTTCTGGGAATAATTTTTTCAGTATTTTAGAAGTGATAACCTGTCCTGGGCCAGCATAGGTATAGGTGTGCAGGTACATGGCCGGATTAAAATTTAGCTCGATACAGGTACAGTTTGGCTGCTCTTTGGTTGATACTTGATTCAAGTCAGGAATGATCAGGTCTACACCGCAGACCCAAGCTCCCATGGCCGTTGCCATGTCTGCTGCTAATTGCTTGTAGCTATCATCCATCTGGTCGGTCACGTCAATAGAATCTCCACCGGTTGAAATATTAGAATTACCACGCAGAAAGGCCTGACTTCCCTTTGGCAAGATGGTTTCTGGCTGGTAGCCTTGCTGTTCCAATGTCAGGAGTTCAATGGCACCTAGATGGATTATTTCAAGAGGAGAGCGATGATCATAGCCACGAAGTGGATCCTGATTCTTTTTCTCAACCAATTCACGGATGGTAGAATGTCCATCCCCGACTACATTGGCTGCGACGCGAAGGAGGACGGCCTCGCATTTACCATCAAGGATAAAAAAGCGGTATTCGGTACCTGCGATAAACTCTTCCACCAGCACATGCTTATCTTCTGAAAAAGCGATATCTAGTGCTTTTTCATAGTCTGATAGACTGGCTGGCTCTTGGAAGATGGAAATACCTAGACCAAAGTTGGTTGATTTTGGTTTGACAACAATGGCAGAGCTAGCTATTTGTCCATAATAACGCAGGGCATCGGATTTGTTAGAAAATTCTGCTCCCGTAGGTACTGGAAAACCGGCCTGGTCCAAGATTTTCTTGGTAACTACTTTGTTGGCCATGGCTAGTGGAATGACGTAGTTATCTTTGGAAGTCATGTTACCATTTTTGATATATTCGACATGGTTGCCATGCCAAAGTTTGAGAAACTGGTCTTCTTCGTCCATAATCTCAACATGTAAGCCTAGTTGAATAGCATCAAAGAGGATCATCTGGGTTGAGAGTTCCATGTTTTCGTAGCCTTTTAGAGCATAGGGGGCCGTCCAAGCATAATCATGAAAAGCTCGGCCTTGCTGCTGACCAAATGTTTCCAAAGAGTCGTTCTCAACTAGCTCTGCTATTCTTCCAGAAAGGGTCAGACGAGGGTCGAGAAGAGCCACCTCCACCTGAGCGATGAGCTGGCTATAGTAATCATCTAGTCCGAAGTGAGTCACGATAGCCTTCATAGCAGTTAGGATAGGAGTGGTATCCGCTTGGACTGGTAACGGACTGTATGGATGACTAAGAGCAATCAGATTATTCAATTGCTCGGCTTCTGCTAAAGCAGTATCAATGTCTCCTAGTTGGTCTAACCAGAGAAGAGCTAAGATGAATAAGTGAACAGTATCAAGAGTTTCTTGACTAATAGCAAGTGGATCAAAGGGGTTGAGATCAAATGTACGAAATTCCAAGTAAGAGATCCCCTCACTGAGATAGTCTCGGCTCGTTCTGGCACCTCTCAGACGGACAGCTGAGTAAAATTCCTTTTCAGCAGAGAGTTGTCCAGTCGCCACAGCCTGTTCAATGTCGGATACGTACTTTTCTAAAGAAGAAAAAGAAATATGTATATCCTCTGCATTGACATAGCCATATTTAGAGTTACGGATAGAACGAACACAACCGATATTATCTTTAAAAAAACCTTTTTCTGCCAGACAGCTTGCTCCATATAGATAAGTTAAGAACCAGCGGTAGTTGAGGAAATTTTGTGCCAATTTGAGATAAAGAGCGTTCTTAAAGGCAACAAAATCTGTTTGTTCACTTACTTCAAAGAGTTTTTGAGTTAGGTCTTTGCCCAGCTCGAAGTTATAATGAACACCAGACACAGACTGGAGGAGCTTGCCATAGCGTTTTGCCAAGCCGACCCGGTATTGATACTCATAGTCGTCTTCCAGTTGAGCAATCCGAATATCCTCTTCTGTGACAATAGGTGGCATGGACAAGGGCCAAAGGTATTCATCTCTATCCATAGAACGGGCAGCCACATCCGTAATAGCTTCCAAAAATCGTCGAGCTTCTCTGGTCGAGTGAGCTATAGGTGTAATCAATTCTAACTGTGACTCACTGTAATCTGTCTGGATATAGGGATGAAAAGAGCGAGAGCCTAGTTCGGGGGGATGAGGTGTCTGAGCTACCCGATTTTCTTGATTGATGCGGAGAGATTCGCGCTCAATGCCAAAGGTAGCTTGAAGAATAGGGCTATTTGAGGGTAATTTGTGTAACATACTGAATCTAGATCCTTCATATTTTCTGTTCTGTCAATTCTTATTCTCATTTTATCTAGATTGGCAAGCAAATACAAATTTTTGCTACGTTTTTCTAAAAATGGAGCTTGCTACTAACGAGAAGAAAAGGACTTCGGGAATCTGTACCAAAAACTAAAATAATCGAGCAACAAACGCATATTCAATCGTTTTTTAGAGTGAAATGATTTAAAAATATAAAAAAAGTCCGTTATTTGCAAATATATTTAAAAATCTTGAAAAAATGTTCGTTTTTTGGTAGAATGATGTGTGGAACGAAACTTGTGGGTGAAATTCCCGCCAGAAGTAGAAGAAAGGCTGAACCGTATGGTTCAGAAAAAGAGTGGATATGACATCAGTAGTTGTTGTAGGAACCCAATGGGGCGATGAGGGTAAAGGTAAAATTACGGACTTCCTGTCTGCTAATGCCGAGGTCATTGCACGCTATCAAGGTGGTGATAATGCAGGACATACTATTGTGATTGATGGTACCAAGTACAAGCTGCATTTGATTCCGTCAGGAATTTTCTTCCCAGAAAAAATTTCGGTCATCGGTAATGGTGTAGTTGTCAATCCTAAATCGCTGGTAAAGGAGATCAACTATCTCCATGACTCAGGTGTGACGACTGATAATTTGCGCATCTCAGATCGTGCCCATGTTATCTTGCCGTATCATATCAAGCTAGATCAGTTGCAAGAAGAATCCAAGGGTGATAATAAGATTGGTACGACCAATAAGGGAATTGGTCCTGCCTACATGGACAAAGCAGCACGTGTGGGAATCCGTATTGCCGACCTCTTGGATAGGGACATTTTTGCAGAGCGCTTGCGGATCAACCTAGCTGAGAAGAACAGACTTTTTGAAAGAATGTACGACTCAACACCGATCTCATTTGATGAGATTTTTGAAGAGTACTATGCTTATGGTCAGGAGATTAAGAAGTATGTGACTGATACCTCTGTCATTCTTAATGATGCCTTAGATCAAGGTAAACGTGTCTTATTTGAGGGAGCTCAAGGGGTAATGTTGGATATTGATCAGGGTACCTATCCATTCGTTACTTCTTCCAATCCAGTTGCTGGCGGTGTAACGATTGGTAGCGGTGTTGGTCCTAGCAAAATTGACAAGGTTGTCGGTGTATGTAAGGCTTATACGAGTCGTGTCGGTGACGGCCCATTCCCAACAGAGCTGCACGATGAAATCGGCGATCGTATTCGCGAAATTGGTAAGGAATATGGTACGACAACAGGTCGTCCACGTCGAGTGGGTTGGTTTGATTCAGTTGTGATGCGTCACAGTCGTCGTGTATCAGGTATTACCAACCTTTCTCTTAACTCTATTGATGTTCTGTCAGGACTTGAAACACTGAAAATCTGTGTGGCGTACGACCTTGATGGAGAACGCATTCACCACTATCCAGCAAGCTTAGAACAACTCAAGCGCTGCAAGCCAATCTACGAAGAAATGCCGGGTTGGTCAGAAGATATCACAGGTGTGCGTAGTTTGGATGAGTTACCAGAGGCGGCTCGGAATTATGTCCGTCGCATCAGTGAGTTGGTCGGTGTACGTATCTCAACCTTCTCAGTAGGACCTGGTCGTGAACAAACCAATGTTCTTGAAAGTGTCTGGAGCGTAAAATAATTGTATTGAGACTGGATGAAAGTCCGGTCTTTTTGTTACGGTTGTTTGGTCATTTTATTATCATGATATTAGCTCCTTTTGCTGACTCTAAGGTGTATTCAAGCATTATATTTCTCATCCTAAATAATCTGTCGCCTATTTGGGTAGCAACTTAGCTTGCCTTGTTTGATTTTTTCGTATTCAATAGCTATTGTATTTAATGTTAAAAGTATTATGCCTTAGCCCAACTTTGCTTTATTACTTATATTCTGGTATAATCAAGACTATCAAACAACAAAAGGGGTAAGCAAATGCCAAATTTATTTTTACCGCTTGTCATGGTTGCCATGATTGGCTTTATGTTTTATTCGCAACGCAAACAACAAAAACAGCGTCAGGAAGCACTCAGTCAGATTAAAAAAGGTGATGAAATTGTGACGATTGGTGGCCTATTTGGGATTGTTGATGAAATCAACGATAAAAAGGTCGTTCTTGATGTAGATGGTGTCTATTTGACTTTTGAACGTGGAGCGATCCGCAATCGAGTGGCGACTGCCAATACAGCTCCTGTGATTGCAGAAGAGACAGTGGTTGAAACAACAGAAGCAACTTCAGCATCTGTCATTGAAGAGTAGGTATTAGAAACCGAGGGATTCAGTTAAGGTCTTGCTCCAATATTTATTGGATAAGGCCTTTTCATTATGTGACTTTTAGTCCGTCACGCTCTGTAGGGGACGTGACGAAGGTTATACAAAAAAAACAAACGCAATACAATAAAGGTGTTTAAGCAATTGTAAAGCGAAAGGAGGAGAAAAATTATCCAGTGGATGATTTCTTCATGAGCTTAAATTTAGAAAGTGAGTTATACATCGTATAGCGTTTGATTCTTGGGTGTTAAAGAGTACGAAGATCCATTTTCAGATGGCAGTTTTAGAACAAGATAAAAGCCCGTTGTTGTGAGCATTAGTCAAGTAATCGTAGCACTAACCTGAACGAAGTTCAACGAACGTCTTTAGACGTCGCTGGAGAGAATGGACTACAGCCAATGTACAAGCCGCCCGTTTTCACGGGTGGCTATGACTCTAGCCTTATCCAAATTTTGCTATCCTCACTAGAAATATGGTATAATGAAACGATCATATATTGAGGAAAATAGCATGTTTACGTTTAAGTTTAAAAAGAAAGAAAGCATTGAGACAGCGATTGAAGTCCCTAAGCATATTGCAGTCATTATGGATGGCAATGGTCGATGGGCAAAAAAACGGATGCAACCCCGCATTATGGGGCACAAGGCTGGTATGGATGCTCTGCAAAAAGTTACCAAAACAGCTTCGGAACTGGGAGTAAAGGTCTTGACAGTCTACGCTTTTTCTACGGAGAATTGGTCTCGGCCGGAAAAGGAGGTAAAGTTTATCATGAATCTTCCTGTTGAATTCTATGATAAATATGTCCCCGAACTCCATGCCAACAATGTCAAAATTCAAATGATCGGTGACCATTCTAGATTGCCGGAAGCAACTTTGGGCGCCCTTCGGAAAGCAGAGCAGAAAACTAAGAATAACACAGGTTTGATTCTTAATTTTGCTTTGAATTACGGTGGTCGTGATGAAGTGACAAAAGCAGTTAAAGCAATTGCTCAGGATGTGTTGGATGCCAAGTTTAATCCGGGGGATATTGATGAGCAATTGATAGCAGATTATCTTTATACAGGCGGTCTTTCGCCGGTTCTTCGTGACCCAGATTTGGTGATTCGGACTAGTGGTGAGATTCGGCTTAGTAATTTTTTGCCCTGGCAAACAGCTTACAGCGAGCTTTATTTTACCGATATTGCTTGGCCGGATTTTGACGGGGAGGCTCTTAAACTAGCAATTAGAGAATACAACCGACGCCACAGACGTTTTGGCAGTGTGTAAGGAGAACGTATGACAAATGATTTACAGAAACGAGTGATTTTTGGTGGGATAGCCCTTGCTATTTTTCTTCCCTTTTTATTGAAAGGTGGAATGGTTTTTCAGTTTTTCGTAGGGCTACTGGCTATTATAGCGACAGCTGAATTGATAAAGATGCATCGTCTTGCTCCAAATTCTATTGAGGGAGTTTTAGCTATGTTGGCTAGTCTTGTATTGACTCTTCCCTTGCAGAATTACCTGACCTTCCTGCCGACAGATGGAAATTACACTGCCTATGCCATTGTGATTTTCCTTCTTTTAGGTTCAACAGTTTTCAATGTCGGTCGCTATCATTACTCGGATGTGGTCTTTCCGATTGCTTCTAGTTTCTATGTAGGAATTGGTTTTCACAGCTTGATACTGGCGCGCATGGATGGCCTTAATAAGGTTTTCTTTGCTCTGTGTATAGTTTGGGCAACGGATATTGGTGCTTACCTTGTCGGGCGAAAAATTGGTCGGAGAAGACTATTGCCAAAAGTATCCCCAAATAAGACTATTGAAGGTTTTGTGGGAGGAATCCTCTCTGCTGTGGTTGTAGCCCTCATCTTCTTGCTACTTGACAAATCCCTGCTGACAGGGTATTCTTTGGGCATGATGTTGGGATTTGTTGCTATTTTTTCAGTTTTTTCACAATTTGGCGATCTAGTTGAAAGTGCTCTAAAACGTCATTTTGGTGTCAAAGACTCTGGCAAGGTGATTCCGGGGCATGGTGGTATCTTGGATCGCTTTGACGGCATGATTTTTGTCTTCCCAATTATGCACTTCTTTGGATTATTTTAAGGAGATTCTATGAAGGGAATTTTAGCATTTATATTTATATTTGGTGTAATTGTGGTTGTCCATGAATTTGGTCATTTCTATTTTGCTAAAAGGGCCGGTATTCTGGTAAGAGAATTTGCGGTTGGAATGGGACCTAAAATTTTCGCTCACACAGGAAAAGATGGGACCCTTTACACGATTCGTATGCTGCCTCTTGGTGGCTATGTCCGAATGGCCGGATGGGGTGAGGATAAGACGGAGATTAAGACGGGAACTCCTGTTAGTCTCAGCCTGAACGAGACTGGTGTTGTCACTCGGATTAACTTGTCTGGTAAACAGCTTGACAATCTCGCCTTACCTATGAGTGTAACCAGTTTTGATTTTGAGAAACAGTTAGAAATCACAGGGCTGGTATTAGAAGAAAGTAAAACGTATAAGGTGGACCACGATGCAACCATTGTAGAGGAAGATGGAACGGAAGTTCGTATTGCTCCATTAGATGTGCAATACCAAAATGCAACCGTCTGGGGACGCTTGATGACAAATTTTGCTGGTCCTATGAATAACTTTATTTTGGGAATTGTAGTCTTTATCCTGCTGATGTTTATGCAGGGTGGAGTAGCAGATATCTCCAACAATGCTGTGACCATTACTGACGGTGGTGCTTTACAGGCAGCTGGGCTAGTTACCGGAGATAAGATTTTATCTGTTAATGGTGAGGTGACTAGCAGTTACAAACAAGTTGCTACCATCATCAGCGCTGCTGCTAAAGAAGCAACTTCCGCTCCGAGCTTTCACCTAGTGGTTGAGCATGAAGGAAAAACTAAAAATGTGACAGTAATTGCTGAGAAGGTGGATGGTGCATATCGGATTGGTATTTCACCCATCTTGAAGACAGGTTTCTTTGATAAGGTTATTGGAGGAATTCAGGAAGCCGGAGAGAGGGCTCTTTTAATTGTTACGGCATTGAAAAATCTAATTGCCCATTTTGATGTTAAGCAATTAGGTGGTCCTGTCGCTATTTACAATGTCAGCGCACAGGCTGCTGAATTTGGCTGGA
This sequence comes from Streptococcus ruminantium, assembly GCF_003609975.1. Taxonomy (NCBI): domain Bacteria; kingdom Bacillati; phylum Bacillota; class Bacilli; order Lactobacillales; family Streptococcaceae; genus Streptococcus; species Streptococcus ruminantium. The sequence goes on along the minus strand of NZ_AP018400.1, from coordinate 1,833,469 downwards.
CTTCCGTACTGGGTCTGATGGCTATGCTATCTATCAATCTAGGTATTTTCAACCTTATCCCCATTCCAGCCTTGGACGGTGGGAAAATTGTGATGAATATCTTGGAAGCTATCCGTAGAAAGCCATTAAAACCGGAAATAGAGTCCTATATTACACTAGCGGGTGTTGCTTTTATGGTAGTTCTTATGCTAGTAGTGACTTGGAATGATATTTTGAAGGTTTTCTTTTAGACGGATGAAAAAGGAATGAATGCGATTCTGCTATTTTTCGGAATTGAACATGGGCTGAAACTTGTGTAAAAAGAGACGCGGCTGTCTCAACTATACCTCAAGGTGTAAGTCATTTTGTATACAAGCATCTGGCTCTATGTTCTTCTAATGATTTAAAGATGAAAGGAGATGAATGCGTGTTAAAAACTTTACGAAAAAGATAAACCTATTCAGTGCCTACAGGCTCCGAGTTAGGCTCCTTATTTTCGTTTTGTTTTCTTGACGCACTTATACTTAACTATGAAACAATCCAAAATGATTATCCCTACATTGCGGGAGATGCCTTCTGATGCATCGGTGATTAGCCACGCCTTGATGTTGCGAGCGGGTTACGTTCGCCAAGTTTCGGCTGGTATTTATAGCTATTTGCCACTTGCTAACCGTGTGATTGAAAAAGCCAAAAAGATTATGCGTGAGGAATTCGACAAGATTGATGCCATTGAATTTTTGGCACCAGCTCTTTTGTCTGCTGATATTTGGCGTGAATCTGGTCGTTATGAGACTTATGGTGATGACCTTTACAAACTCAAAAATCGTGAAGGTTCAGATTTTATTTTGGGACCGACTCATGAAGAGACGGTGACCCTTTTGGCGCGTGATGCGGTGCAATCATACAAGCAATTGCCACTTAACATCTACCAAATCCAGTCCAAGTACCGTGATGAAAAGCGTCCTCGTAACGGTCTACTTCGTGGGCGTGAGTTTATCATGAAAGATGGCTATAGTTTCCATGCTAGCTATGAGAGTTTGGATCAGACTTATGACGATTATAAACAGGCCTATGAAACTATCTTTACTCGCGCTGGATTGGAATTTAAGGCGATTATTGGTGACGGTGGTGCCATGGGTGGTAAGGACAGTCAAGAGTTCATGGCTATTACTCCAGATCGTACTGACTTGGAGCGCTGGGTGGTATTAGACAAGTCAGTTTCCTCTTTTGAAGAAATCCCAGAGGAAGTTCTGGAGGCGATTAAAGCAGAGCTTTTAGCTTGGGCTGTTTCTGGTGAGGATACTATTGTCTATTCTAGTGAATCAGGATACGCTGCCAACTTGGAAATGGCGACAAGTGAGTACAAGCCACGGACAGTCGTTGTTACCGAAGAGGACTTGGTAAAAGTTTCAACACCTGATGCGAAAACGATTGATGAAGTTGCAGCCTTTTTGAATGTCTCAGAAGACCAGACTATCAAGACCATGCTCTTTATGGCAGATGGTGAGCCAGTTGTTGCCCTTCTTGTTGGTAATGATCAGGTTAATGATGTTAAGTTGAAAAATTATCTCGGAGCAGATTTCTTTGATGTAGCTAGTCCGGCTGATGCAGAAAAAATCTTTGGAGCAGGTTTTGGTTCGCTTGGTCCAGTAGGATTACCAGCAGATGTGAGGATTATTGCTGATCGTAAGGTACAGGATGTGAAGAATGCTGTAGTCGGTGCAAACGAAGATGGTTTCCACTACACAGGTGCTAATGCAGGTCGTGATTTCCAAGTGACAGAATATGTTGATATTCGTGAGGTAAAGGAAGGGGAGCCTTCACCAGATGGTCGTGGTGTTCTCAACTTTGCGCGTGGTATCGAAATCGGTCACATTTTCAAACTTGGCACACGCTACTCAGATAGCATGAATGCTACTATTTTAGATGAAAATGGCCGTTCAATGCCAATGATTATGGGATGCTACGGAATCGGGGTTAGCCGTCTTCTATCGGCAGTTCTGGAGCAACATGCTCGTCTCTTTGTCAATAAGACTCCAAAAGGTGAATACCGTTATGCTTGGGGGATTAATTTCCCTAAAGAATTGGCTCCGTTTGATGTCCATCTAATTCCATTCAATGTCAAGGACGAGTCTGCTATGGAGTTGACCCAATCAATTGAAGCAAGTTTGATTGGAGCAGGCTACGAAGTCTTGACGGATGATCGTAATGAACGCGTTGGTGTTAAATTCTCTGATAGCGATTTGATTGGCTTGCCAATTCGTGTCACTGTTGGTAAGAAAGCCGTTGATGGAATCGTTGAAGTGAAAATCAAAGAGACAGGTGATACTGTTGAAGTTCATGTTGATCAGTTGCTTGAAACACTACAAATTCTAACTAAGGAATAAGAAAAAAGGAGTCAAGAAAACTCCTAAAAATAAAAAGGTCTAAAATCAAGTTGCTTAAAACATTGATTTTAGACCTTTTCTATTGCGATCAGTATTGTATTGTTGCTATAGCTTGAGCTTCTTCCAGTTTAGACCTGCTTGTCAATACACTCAGTTTTGATTTCAATTTATTACAACATATTCAAGAGTAGTGTGTAGAGACCTGCTCCAATAATTCCTCCCAAGATTGGACCAACAACTGGAATCCAGCTATAGGACCAATCGGAGTCTCCTTTATTAGGGATAGGAAGTAAGGCATGAATGATACGTGGTCCTAAGTCACGAGCAGGATTGATTGCATAGCCTGTTGTTGAGCCTAGAGAAAAACCGACAGCAAAAACAATGAAACCAACGATAATCGGACCAAGTCCAGCGCTGACCTTGTTTGGTCCAATTGCGAGGATTCCGATTACCAATACAGCGGTTCCAAGGATTTCTCCAAGCAAGTTTGAAGGAGTGTGACGAAGGGCAGGACCAGTTGCAAAGGTTCCTAGGATAGTAGCGCTATCTTTGGTTTCTTGCCAATGTGGATAGAAATGTAGATAGAGGACGACGGATGCCAACATGGCACCTGCAAATTGAGCTAGTAGAAAACCGGGTACCTCTGTCCAAGAAAGGGAACCAATGCTAGCCATGGCGATAGTCACTGCTGGATTGAGGTGGGCAGGGCTAAAAATACCTGATGCGTAGGCAGCGATGGTTACAGCGACTCCCCAGCCGAGGACAATCGTTAGCCAACCGCTATTTTCTGCCTTTGTTTTGGATAAGATACATGAGGCGACGACCCCATTTCCCAGCAAGACCAATAAGAATGTGCCAAGCAATTCTCCGATAAGATTCATAATAACCTCCTATTTATTTATTGTAAGTTCCTTTAATTGTTCAAGGATTGTGTCTAAATCGGCACCTGCTTGTAGCAGCGCAGCAGCGATGTAGGTTCCTTCTGCGACTGGAACTGTTTGTATGAGAATCTGTTTGTCTGTAAATTCTGCTGCTAGTTCGATATTCATCCGAGCGCTTCCTAGGTCAAAGAAGGCTAGGAGGGTGTTAGCTGGGTTTTGTTCAATGCGATCTTGAACGATCTCAAAACTAGTTCCAATACTGCCATCTTCCAGACCTCCACAATGGGTGATGGAAATATCTTTTGCTACTTCAGACACCAAATCAACAATGCCTTGTGCCAGATTTTTGGAATGTGAAACGAGCAAGATTCCAATGTTTGTCATAGCACAACCTCCAACATCGCCTCAAATAAGAGTCCTGATGAGAAGGAGCCAGGGTCAATGTGGCCGATTGAACGTTCGCCGACATAGGAAGCTCGACCCTTGGTTGCAATGATGTTTCGTGTGCCTTCAACAGCTTCTTGGATAACATTAAGAGAGAGGTTTTCTGCCTGCAAGGCGCTGATGACTGGAATCCAAATATCCACCATTGTTTTTTCACCCAATGCGGCCTTTCCTCTTTTTTGAATCATCTCTAAACCTGCTTGTAAGGTATCAGCTAAACTGGCTCCGGTTTGACAAGCTTTGGTAATTCCCATAAAAGCAGAACCGTAAAGTGGACCGGAAGCACCTCCTACCTTGCTGAGTAGCTGCATGGCAACGACTTTGAAGACCTGATCGGCTGTTTCGTATTCTTTTACAGATAACTCTTGCATGACTGCTGCCATGCCACGTGCCATATTGCCACCGTGATCACCATCTCCGATCGGAGAATCAAGTTCGCTCAGGTAATCTTTGTTGGCTTGTATTTTTTCGTTAAATTTCTCCATCCAAAGTAATGCAGTTTTTGTCTCCATAGTCTGTCTCCTACCAAGCAACAACATCAACAGGAGCCTGTAGGGCTTCGAGCCAGCTTGGGTCTTCTAATTTAATCAGCGTCAACGAAAGACCTGCCATGTCGATAGATGTCATATAGTTGCCAATTTTTCTATAGTCGACAAGGATACCTTTTTCCGTTAATAGCGTAGCGACATCATTGGCAAAGATATATTGTTCCATCAGTGGTGTAGCACCAAGTCCATTGATGAGGAGACCATAGTGTTCACCTGTTTGAATATTGAAATCTTGAGCTAACTTTTCAGCTAGTTCTTCGGCTAGTTTAGCAGATGATTGTAGCTTTTCTTTTTTATAGCCCGGTTCGCCATGGATACCTACACCATATTCAAACTCATCTTCTTCTAGAATGAAACCAGGCTTTCCAACTTCTGGGACAGTTGCACCGGATAAGGCAAGACCGATTGTTTTTATCTGCGGTACAAGACGATCAGCTAGAGCTTTGATAGCTGTTAAAGATGCTCCTTGTTCTGCTGCATGACCGAGGATTTTATGGACGAAAATAGTGCCTGCTACCCCTCTTCGACCTTGGGTGTAGAGACTATCTTCTACAGCAATATCATCATCTACCACGACACTAGCGACTTCAATACCTTCCATTTCAGCTAATTCTTGAGCCATTTCAAAGTTCATGATATCACCAGAGTAGTTTTTTATCACCATAAACACACCGGCGCCTTCATCGGCAGCCTTGATAGCCTCTAAGATTTGGTCTGGTGTTGGAGAAGTAAATACTGCGCCACAGACAGCGGCAGAAAGCATACCCTTGCCAACAAAGCCTGCGTGAGAAGGTTCATGCCCAGAGCCACCACCTGAAATAATACCGACTCTACCCGTTTTTTTATCCTTTCGAACAATAATGTCAAATCCATCGATGCGCTCTATGATATTTTGGTGCATAAAGGCGAACCCTTTCAACATGTCATCTACGACCCGTTCAGGTTGGTTTATAATTTTTTTCATCAGAAAACCCCTTTGTTTTGATTGCGCTTTCATTATAAGGTTTTCCAAATAAAAATGGAAGGGACAGATTATCAAATGTGTCCCTTTTGTTTTCAAGTCAGGCATGATAGGTTATAATGAAGAGGTATCGAAAGGAGGTGACTCATGCCAACTTCGTTAATTACTAAAAAAAGGATAGCCAAGGCTTTTAAAAAGCAGTTATCAATCAAGTCTTTTGATAAAATTTCGGTTGTTGATATCATGCAAGAAGCTGAGATTCGTCGTCAAACCTTCTACAATCATTTCTTGGATAAGTACGAGTTACTGGACTGGATTTTTGAAACAGAATTACAGGAACAGGTAACGGATAATTTGACCTACATCAGTGGGCTAAAATTATTGGATGAGTTGCTCTATTATATTGAGCACAATCAGGTTTTTTACAAACAGCTTTTTGAGATTAAGGGGCAGAATGATTTTGTGAGCTATTTGGAAGGGTATTTTAAAATTTTGATGGAAAAGATTATCAACGAATATCAGCTCCAAGGAGGGAAGCATGTTTCTGAAAAGGAGAGACAGTTTTTGATATCCTATCATTCCAGTGCATGGATTGGAATGATAAAGGAAGGTCTGTCCCAGTCACCTTGCCAGATTCAGAGCTATTGGAAACAAATGGTAGCAGTAGTTTTAGCCTCATTTTCAACCTTGTAGGAGTATCGTATGGTTTTTATTAAGAATAGACAAGCAAAAATGATTGAGCATTACATGGAAAGTGTCTGTCGGACCAACTCCAAATTGAGGAGGGTGGAACATTTTCCGATTATCGTACAAAGGAATCAGGACTGCCGACTTGTTCCCATTGTTTCAGGCGGAGGCTCAGGGCATGAGCCAGCTCATGTCGGCTTTGTTGGTAAAGGAATGCTGACGGCTGCGGTTTATGGGGAAATTTTTACACCTCCAACTGAGGAAGAAATTATAACAGCAATCCGTGAGGTAGATAAGGGAAGAGGTGTCTTTCTCATTGTCAAAAACTTTGAAGCCGATCTTCTTTCCTTTGGTAAGGCAATAGAGGCAGCTAGAAACGAGGGAATAGCTGTTAAATACATCATTTCTCACGATGACATCTCAGTGGATACTAAAAACAATTTTAGAATGCGGCACAGAGGACTGGCTGGAACAATCCTCCTTCATAAAATCTTGGGAGCTGCTGCACTTGCTGGTTATGATTTAGATGCCTTGGAACAATTAGGATTGTCGCTGGCAACAGAGATAGCAACGATTGGATTTGCGACCAAATCAGCCTATTTGCCGAATGCCGCACTACCGTTATTTGACTTGGAAGAAGGTGAAATATCTTATGGTATTGGTATTCATGGTGAAGAGGGCTATCGCACAGTAGCCTTTGAATCCTCAGAGCAACTGGCCAATGAAATTGTCAATAAATTAAAATTAAAATTCCGTTGGAAAGAAGGAGAGGAATATATCCTCTTGGTGAACAATCTTGGAACCATGTCTGAGATTGAGCAGGGAATCTTCCTAAGTGATATTTGTCAATTTCTAGAGTTGGAAGGGCTAATTCTTTCCTATGTTAAGACAGGTCGGTTTATGACTAGTTTAGATATGGGAGGTATTTCAGTTACTCTTTGTCGTGTGAAGGATAGGCTATGGTTGGACTATTTGCAGGTTGATACAGATGCAGTCGCTTGGTAAGAGGTAGAGGGCAGTTGTTTCTTTTCTTTGATGGATGTCTTTCAATAAAGTGAGTTCAGGAAAAAGGAGTTTTAATTTAGAACCAACTTTTGTCTTGGTCTCATTTCCAAGTCTTTTGGGGTGACATATTGAAAAAGTTTGTCACCAATTCCTCGTTTCAAGTTGTTAATCTGAAACAGTCTATCCCCAGACCTTTTGAAGTCCACCTTCCGCATAGCTCCAACTGTCTGGGAGACAGTTAGAGGTTGGGAACTCTGTTCGCAGCAGTCGTAATGGTTAGATTTGGAGTGTAAAACACGACCAAATCTGTCAATCAACCACTGTTCTGAGATATTGAGATGAACGAAGTGGCAGTGGACTTTTTCCTATCTTTAAGGGATTTTTTGATGTTCACTTTAAAATTTCTAAGTGAATTATTTTCAGAATGGATACGGAAGGATTTTGGAGTATTATATTTTACTTGATTTTTTTGGAAAATTAGTGGTATTCTTGTATTGAGAATACTTGAGAGGTGCGAAGATTGTTACTTTTGTGCCGTTGAATAAATTGTTCCTCAAGCCTAATCAGATCAGTTGGATAAGGCAGAGAGAAAATAATAATGTCAAGATAGGATTCGGAGAAGGGACCATCTTGGCAGTTGAGTTGTCTTGTTTTTTGGCAACAAAATGTAAGCGGATGCAAATTATATTTGAGAGGAGGAAATCCGATGTACTTCATGGCTTAGTCAGAAGGTGGTTGGTTTCCATCGGAACAAAAAAGACTGTTAGAAAATTATTTTTAAACTTTTTATTCATGCAACGATGTCTGTCATAGCAGATGATGTATTGGTATTTTAGGTTGGTCTAATCCGGTCACCTGGAAACAGGTTGTAAAAACGTTTGGACCAGCGCTGCTTAATTGTGTACTTGGCTAAGTGAAAGGAGAGCCTATGGGACTTTCATTCAATAGAAGTTTTTATAGAAATCCGTTGTTTTATCTATTTCTGTTCAATCTTATCCTATTTTTCAAAGATGGACTGTTTCAGCGTTCTATATGGATTACTGTACTAGTAGTTTCTGTCCTGTTGCTTCAACTTTTTATGGCTTTAACAGAGCAAGTTCCCGAAAGAAAAAGGAATATATGGCTTATTGTCATCTTTTTGCTACTTTCGCTGTTTATGCTGTGGGGCTGTTCCTCTAATAAGAAAGTGACGGTTGCTTCTGCTTCAGAGGGTTCAAGTCTTGTAGAAGGTGCTGCAGATAATAAGAGCGATAGTGCTATACGGTATCAGGATATTGTATTGAATTATCAGCACCTTGACAACTGAGCAAATCTTAGCTGGCGATTTTTCTAAAAATAGTTTAGTATTTCTAGGAAGAGTGAGCTGTCCACATTGTAGAGATTTTCTACCTTTTTTCAGGAAACAATACAGAAACTGAATCTGAACATCCCCATCTATTATTATGGTGTTGAGGGGATCGGAGAGGAAGCCAAACAGCGGTTGCTAGCAACATACCCTATAGCGGGTGTTCCAACCCTTATCCATATTAAAAAAGATGGATCGTACGATATATTTTCTGGGACTAACCAGTCACTCCCTGAGTGGCTTGTTTCTCGGGATCATGAATAGCTATAATAGGCGATTTCCCCACTGTTTTCAACTGAGTAAATGGTGGGGCTTTGTTTTTAGTTCTTTCTTAGCAAGAAAAATTTATCTATTTATGGTAGAATATTCCTAACTACATTCAAAGGAAAAGGTCATGTCAGATAAGTTTCAGCTCTTGCTTCAACAAATTGGAATACCTCTCACTACTCGACAGTCAGAGGCTTTTTCGACTGCAAAGATTGAGAAAGTGGTCTTGCATAAGGTCAGCAAAGTCTGGGAATTTACCTTTCGCTTTGTTAAGCCTCTTCCCCTGTTAGACTACCAACTCTTTAAAGCACGTTTGGTGACTGAGTTTGAAAAGACAGGCAATAAGGCTACCTTTGTCCTAGTGACAGATATGGATGAAGTCGATCCTGACTTGGTGGAGGCTTATTACCCAGAAGTTTTTACTGAGGATCTTTGTCAAAGTGCAGGCTTTAAAACCCTTTTCCAACCCTTAACTGTTCAGTATCGAGATGGAGTTCTATGGATAAAAGGTCCTGAAACAATTGATACACCTCATTTTCGGAAGAATCATTTGCCCAATCTAGTGGAGCAATACAAACGGTTTGGTTTTGCAAATCTGGTGGTAGATATTGAGGTTTGTCAGGAGATGACACAGCAGCAAGCCGAGCTATTTCATGCGCAGAATGAAGAAATTTATCAGCAGGCCAATGAGGAAAATCTGGCAGCTCTTGAACAACTGGCTCAAATGACACCACCGCCAGAGGTAGCTCAGCCATTTGTCCCAGAATTTAAGAAAAATCGCCCTACCAAGGTCAATATTGAAAAGGCAGAGATTACGCCGATGATTGAAGTGGATAGTGAGGAAAACCGTATCGTTTTTGAGGGGCTTGTCTTTGAGGTGGAGCAGAAGACTACCAAGACTGGGCGAGTGATTATTAACTTTAAGATGACCGACTATACTTCGTCCTTCACTCTGCAGAAATGGGCTAAGAATGAAGAGGAAGCCCAGAAGTTTGATATGGTGAAGAAGGGAAATTGGCTGCGTGTGCGTGGCAATATCGAGACCAATCATTTTACCCGTGATTTGACTATGAATGTTCAAGAAGTTCAGGAAGTCAAAAGGGAGATTCGCAAGGATTTGATGCCAGAAGGTGAGAAAAGGGTGGAATTCCATGCCCATACCAATATGTCCACTATGGATGCCCTTCCTGCAGTTGAAGACCTGATTGCGCGTGCAGCAGCCTGGGGACACAAGGCGGTAGCGATTACGGATCATGGGAATGTTCAGTCTTTCCCTCATGGCTATCATGCCGCTCGTAAGGCTGGTATCAAGGCTCTTTTTGGAATGGAAGCCAATATCGTTGAAGACTCAGTGCCGATTGTTTATAACGAAGCGGATGTGGTTTTGTCGGATGCGACCTACGTAGTCTTTGACGTGGAGACAACAGGTCTTTCTGCGGTCAATAATGCTCTTATCCAGATAGCGGCATCCAAAATGCACAAAGGTAATATTGTAGCTGAGTTTGATGAATTTATTGATCCGGGACACCCGCTTAGTCAGTTTACAACCGATTTGACAGGGATCACAGATGAACACGTACGTGGTTCCAAGCCGTTGGAACAGGTTTTGAAGGAGTTTCAAGCTTTTTGTCAAGATTCTATTTTGGTAGCTCATAATGCGACTTTTGACGTTGGTTTTATGAATGTCAATTATGAGCGAGCAGGTTTACCGCAAATTGAGCAACCTGTTATTGATACACTTGAATTTGCTCGTAACCTCTATCCGGATTATAAGCGCCATGGTTTGGGACCGTTGACTAAGCGTTTTGGTGTAGCCTTGGAGCACCACCACATGGCTAACTATGATGCGGAAGCAACGGGACGCTTGCTCTTTATCTTTTTGAGAGAAGCTCTGGAAAGACACAACCTGACTAATCTCAACCAACTCAATACCGAGTTGATTGCAGAGGATTCTTATAAGAAAGCCCGAGTCAAACATGCGACGCTTTATGTTACCAACCAGGTCGGCTTGAAAAATATCTTTAAGTTGGTTTCCCTGTCAAATACCAAGTATTTTGAAGGCATTCCCAGGATTCCAAGAACGGTATTAAACGCTCACCGTGAGGGTCTAATTTTGGGAACAGCCTGTCAGGAAGGGGAAGTGTTTGATGAACTCCTGTCCAAGGGCATTGATGCAGCGGCCAAGATAGCAGCTTACTATGATTTTATCGAGGTGATGCCTCCCGCACTCTATGCTCCAATGATTGCTAAGGAGCAATTTAAAGATATGGCAGAAGTTGAAGATACCATCAAAAAACTGATTGAAGTTGGTCGTAAGGCTGGTCTGCCCGTTCTAGCAACAGGAAATGTTCATTATATTGATCCCGAAGAAGAGATTTATCGTGAAATTATTGTTCGTTCTCTGGGTCAAGGAGCCATGATCAACCGAACGATTGGTCACGGTGAAAATGCTCAACCTGCCCCTC